>JAYTNQ010000223.1:0-10273 GCA_043748255.1 Bacteroidota bacterium | reverse complement strand
CGGTTTTTGTATATCCATCTTTATTTGAAGGTTTTGGAATTCCGATCATTGAAGCCTTATTTTCAAAAACAGCTGTAATCACTTCAAAAGGTGGTGTTTTTCCAGAAGCAGGTGGGCCGGATAGTATTTATGTGGATCCTTTAAATATTGAAGAAATGACTGAAAAAATTGATTTATTACTTAAAAATGATGCTTTAAGAAATGACATTGCCGAAAAAGGTTTTAAATTTGTTCAAAAATTTAATGACACCATTATTTCAAAAGAAATTATGGATATTTATCAAACGTTAGCCTTATGAAAATAGCGGGATTTACTTTTATTCGCAATGCAGTCCAAAATGATTATACGATTGTGGAGGCAATTCGCTCAATTTTGCCAATTTGTGACGAATTTATTGTGGCACATGGCAACTCGACAGACAGCACATTGGTTTTGATTGAAAGCATTAACTCGCCTAAAATCAAGATTATACAAACCATTTGGGACGATAGCGTTCGTGAGGGAGGCAAGACATTTGCGTTGGAAACAGATAAGGCTTTTGCGGCGATTAGCCCCGATATGGATTGGGCATTTTATATACAAGGAGATGAATGTGTACACGAAAAATATTTGGAAACCATCAAAAATGAGATGAAATTGTGTCTCGAGAATCCAAAAATTGAAGGGTTATTGTTCAAATACAAACATTTTTATGGCTCTTATGATTTTGTGGCACATTCAAGACGCTGGTATCACCGGGAAATTCGAGTGGTAAAAAATCTGCCCGGAGTGCGCTCCTACAAGGATGCTCAGGGATTTCGAATAGACAATCGCAAGATAAATGTCAAACAAATTGAGGCTTATATATATCATTATGGTTGGGTAAAACCGCCGAGTGGGTTAAATATAAAAATTAAAAATACGGGCCAATTTTATACACATGACGATCATTGGTTGGAAGAAAACTATAACGAAAATTTTGTTTTTGATTATGGAAATGCCGAAAGATTGATTAAATTTGAAGAATCACATCCACAGGTATTCCAGGATCGAGTTTTGAAAAGCAATTGGATATTGCCGTTTGACCCCTCCAAAATAAATAAAAGTGTAAGTTTTAAAGTCCGTATTTTGAATTGGTTCGAGGATCTAACCGGCATTCGTACTTTTGCATATAAAAATTACAATAAAATTTCATAAATGGAAACGGTGTCTAAAATTTCGGCTTTAATAATTACTTTCAACGAAGAAAATAATATCCGTGAAGTAATTGAAAATTTGCATTTTGCAGATGAAATTATAATTCTTGATTCTTTTAGTACAGATAAAACTTTAGAAATTGTGTCCACTTTTAAAAACGTTCGTTTTTATCAAAATAAGTTTTCAGATTTCACCACCCAACGCAATATCGCAATTGGTTATGCATCACATGATTGGATTCTTTTTTTGGATGCCGATGAACGAATTTCGTCGAATTTAGAAACAGAAATAGCACAAATTATTGCATTAAAAATTCCAAAAAATGCTTATTTTTTTAAACGTAAGTTTTTTTACAAAAACAAGCCAATTCATTTTTCTGGAACACAATCTGATAAAAACTACCGTCTTTTTAGAAAATCAAAATGTTATTACTTGGCAGAAAAATTGGTGCATGAAACACTTGTTGTTCAAGGAGAAGTTGGTGTTTTGAAGCATAAATTAGACCATTATTCGTTTGCAGATTATCAAACTTACAAACAAAAAATGGTGCAATACGGTGAATTAAAAGCAAAAGAATTATTCGCAAAAAAAATCAAGTATAACCCTATTAAACATTTTGTGAAAACAAGCTTCAAATTTATTCAAACATTTCTTATCCGTCTTGGATTTTTGGACGGAATTAATGGGATAACGGTATGCTACCTTCAGGCTTTCAACGTTCATACCACATTTTGGGAGCTCAAAAAACTTCAAAAAAAGAGTGTAAAATGACACAAAAAATAGGTTTAATCAGTTTTGACAATTGGCATTATGACGAGAAAATTGTAAATGCCCTAAACGATCATGGCATTTCGGCACTTCACATCAAACTTGGACAGTACAAGCATAAAACTAAACTGGTTCAGTTTTCAAATTTAATTTCAAAAATATTTTTGAACAAAAACCCAAAACTTCAAAAACGGCAAGAATTTATTTTGGAAGAATTGCAAAAAAATGGCCCATTCGATCAAATTTTGGTTATAAATCCAGAGTTGATAGACGAAATGTATCATCATGAAATAAAAAAACATACCAAAAGATATATTGCTTATTTGTATGATTCGATTGAGCGTTTCTCGATTGAGCATTTGACAAAAGGGGTTTTTGATAAAATATTTTCGTTTGATGCTGGTGATTGTAATAAATATGGTTTTGAAAAAACAAATAACTATATTTATTTGGCAGAAAAAAAAGCTGTTTTGCAACCAAAATACAAAGCCTTGACTATCTCGTCATTTGACAAAAGATTTATCAATTATAATAAAATAGCGCATTTTTTTGAAAATAAAGGCATAAAATTCAAATTCGTATTTGTTAGTAGAAATATTGGTTTTAAAAAATTCAAATATAATTTAAAATTGTTTTTAAATTCGAAACAGCAGCTAAAAATCAATCAATTTTCAAAATTTAGAAGCAAAAAAATACCACTAGATAGGATGCTAAATAGTTATGAAAACACTTTTTGTATTGTTGATATTGTGCATAAAAATCAAACTGGACTTAGTTTTAGAGTTTTTGAGGCCATGGCTTTGAAGAAAAAAATCATAACAGATAATCAAGAAATTAAAAAATATCCTTTTTATAACCCGAACAATATTTTAGTGGTAGATTTTGATGATTTTAAAATTCCGACATCTTTTTTTGATACGGATTATCAAGAAATAGAAAAAAGTATTTATGAAAACTACACATTAAATAGTTGGATCAATAAAATTTTCAAACTAAACTTTAAAAACATTTGAAATGACAAAAAACAATAAAATTTTATTTATTTGCCCATATAACAAACATATTTCTGGCGGCGTAAAACAAATATATAGACAAGTTGATGTTTTGAACAAATTTGGGTATAACGCAGAAGTTTTACATAAAAACAGAAATCAAAGATGTAAATGGTTTGAAAACAACAGCAGAATTGGCAGTAATTTTAATGTTTTCAACGAAATTAAAAACTTAAAAAAAAATCATAAATCAAGGGACAATTTTTTTTATAAGCTTTGGAATTCAATCGTAAAATTTATTTTTTCAAATTTTGATACAACAACAATATCGACCGAAACAATTTTAGTTTTCCCAGAAATATATGCGCTTTATGCCCAAAATATATATCCAAATAACAAAAAAGTAATTTTTAACCAAAATTGTTTTTATACCTTTAATGATGTTAATCATACGAATTTAATTGATTTTTCTTATAAAAATAAAAATATTATCGGCACAATTTGTGTTTCCAAAAACAGTTTTGATTATTTAGAATTCTGTTTTCCGGAGACCAAAATATATAGAATTAATTGTGGAATTAATAATTCTATTTTTAATTTTTCTAAGCAAAAACAAAAATTAATTGCTTATATGCCAAGAAAATTAAGCCAAGATTCGAATCAAATCATTAGTATTTTAAAAACAAGAAAAAATATATCTGATTGGAAATTTATCGAAATTGATAATAAAACGGAATCTGAAGTAGCATCTATTCTAAAAAAATGTGCTATTTTTCTTAGTCTAAATTATGTTGAAGGTTTTGGCTTGCCTCCCGCAGAGGCGATAGCTTGTGGTTGCTTGGTCATTGGCTATACCGGTCAAGGTGCAAAAGAGTATTTAATACCTGAAAATGCTATTCCAATTGAAGAACGAAATATTATTGATTTTGTTAAAAAAATTGAAATTGCAATACAAAATTTTGAAAATGATTTTGAATGTTATAATTCAAAAAACAAGATTGCTTCTGATTTAATTTTAGAAACATACAGTCTTAAAAATGAAGAAAATGCAATTCTTATAGCCTGGGATACTTTGCTAAAAACACAACAGCCGAATTAAAAAAAGCTTATTTTTATTTGATAAAATTAATTGCTAATTTTAGAAATTTCCATTTGTATTTACTTTCACTTATGGTTTTAAATTGCTCCATTCTTTTGAATCCAATTTTTAGAAATTTTGAATAATCATCGTGAAAATGAGGGAAATGAATTTGAAGGGTTTTTAGTTTTTCTTCATTTATGGTTTCTACAATATTTTTATTTGACGACATTCCAAAACAGTTATAGTTGCAGATTGTATAATCTATATATTTATATGGAACATTCATTTTACAAATTGCAACAATAAGAAATTCCCAATCTGAAGTGATTTTGTAATGTTCGTTAAACATAAAAAGCTTTTCGAATAAAGATCTTTTTACAAATGTTGATTGATGATTAATATATTTATAAAAGAGAAAACTAAAGTTAATTTCTACAGGTGGAATTTCAATATAGCTTGTCTTTTCTTTAATTAACATTGTATTTCCATAATATATTTCAAAATTGTTTGATAAATTTTGATTTACAATTTTTAATACATTTTCATCAAAAAACAAGTCGCCACTATTCATAAAAATAAGATATTCGCCATTTGCTTTTGCTATTCCCTTATTCATTGCATGATATACTCCATTGTCCTTTTCAGAGATCCAAAAATTAATTTTAGATTCGTTTTTTTTTAAAATTTCAAGATCGCCTGTTGTGCTTCCGCCATCAATTATTATAAATTCAAAATCAGTAAAGGTTTGACTAAAAACACTCTGAATTGTTTCTTCCAACCCTGTTTTGTTGTTGAAGTTTATGGTGATTATTGTGAATTTATAGCTCATAATTCTATAAAAATTTATTGTTATAAACCATTTCAATGCCCTCTTTCAGATTTATGGTATGTTTCCAGCCTAGGTTATTTAGCTTTGATACGTCGGTCAGTTTACGGGGTGCGCCATCGGGTTTTGAAGTATCAAAAACAATTTTGCCATCATAATTTACAATCTCTTTTATCAAATGTGCCAAATCAATAATACTAATTTCTTGACCTGTTCCAATGTTTACAAATCCAGGCTCGTCAAAATACAGCATCAAATATACACAAGCATTTGCCATATCTGTAGCATGCAAAAATTCTCGCAAAGGTGTTCCAGTTCCCCAAACTACAACTTCCGGAATTTTGCTTTTTTTGGCCTCATGAAATTTTCTGAGCAATGCTGGCAAAACGTGAGAGTTTTCAAGGTCATAATTGTCATTAAAACCATATAGATTTGTTGGCATTACTGAAATAAATTGGCAACCATATTGTGCTCTAAAGGCATCACACATTTTGATCCCAGCAATTTTTGCAATAGCATACGGCTCATTAGTTGCTTCGAGCAAGCCAGTCAAAAGTGCATTTTCGTTCAAAGGTTGAGGTGCCAATTTTGGGTAAATACAAGAAGATCCCAAAAACATTAATTTTTTGACATTATTTTTATAGCTTTGAAAAATCACATTGCTTTGAATCATGAGATTATCATAAATAAAATCAGCTCGATAAGTATTATTAGCAACAATTCCGCCCACTTTTGCTGCTGCCAAAAAAACAAATTCAGGTTTTTCTGATTCAAAAAAAGTAGCTACAGCTTGTTGATCTATTAAATTTAATTCGCCCGAAGTTCTTGTGATGAGATTTTTAAATCCCCTATTTTGCAAATCTTTGACAATCGCACTACCCACCATTCCACGATGTCCTGCAACAAATATTTTTGAATTGAAATTCATTTTTCTCTATTTGTTATAGTTTTTCATATATTTCTCTTTCTTGAAAATTTCCAAGTCTGCTTGCATCATTTCTTTGACTATCATTTCAAGATTGTATTTTGGTTTCCAGCCAAGTTTTGTTTTGGCTTTGGTATTGTCGCCGATCAAAAGATCAACCTCGGTTGGACGAAAGTATGTTGGATCTATTTTTACGACTTGTTGTCCAATCATAAATAAAAATTCTGGGTTAGAAGTAGATTTAACAGTAGCGATTTCATCAACTCCTGATCCGTTAAAGTCTAATTCGACACCAACTTCGTTAAAAGCCATTTTGATAAAATCACGCACACGTGTTGTAACTCCTGTCGAAATCACAAAATCTTCTGGCTTATCTTGTTGTAACATTAGCCACATTGCTTCGACATAATCTTTGGCATGCCCCCAATCTCGCTGAGAATCAATATTTCCCATAAAAAGTGTTTCTTGCATTCCAAGAGCCATTTGTGCTATACCACGTGTTATCTTTCTAGTTACAAAAGTTTCGCCTCGAAGTGGACTTTCATGATTGAACAAAATTCCATTGCAAGCAAACATATCATAGGCCTCACGATAATTTACCGTGATCCAATAAGCATACATTTTTGCAACTGCATAAGGCGATCGTGGATAAAAAGGAGTTGATTCACGCTGCGGCACTTCTTGAACCAAACCATATAATTCAGATGTTGAGGCTTGATAAATTTTTGTTTTTTTGGTTAACCCCAAAAGTCTAACTGCGTCCAAAATCCTTAATGTACCAATTCCGTCTGTATTTGCGGTATATTCTGGCACATCAAAACTTACTTTCACATGGCTCATTGCCCCAAGATTATAAATTTCGTCTGGCTTGGTTTCTTGAATGATTCTAATCAAATTGGTAGAATCACACAAGTCGCCATAATGCAGTTTAAAATGCTGATTTTCAATATGCGGATCTTCATATATATGGTCAATTCTTTGGGTATTAAAAAGGGAACTTCGTCTTTTTATACCATGTACCATATATCCTTTTGAGAGCAATAATTCGGCAAGATAAGCTCCGTCTTGTCCTGTAATACCTGTTACTAATGCTACTTTCATTTTATCTTGTTTTTTTGAAAAATAAAATTTTCCGGTTATTTAATTATTTTTTCTTTCTAAAAAAATTTAGGAATTGCAACTTCTTTAAATCGATCTGTTACAAATTTTATTTTTGATTCGTCAAGATATAAATGATTTGGCAAATATAATCCATAATCATGAACTACATCTGCTACCGCAAGCGGCGTGTGCCCATATTTTTTGATCCAAAAAGGTTGTTTTCCCATACTTCCGCAAATTAATGGTCTTACTTCTATGTTGTTCTTTTTGAGGTGATTAAAAACTTCTATCCTGTTTTCGACTATCGTTCCAAAGGCAAAACTTGAAAGCTCATCAAAATCACTTTGTTGGCTCCAATATTTTCCGTTAAGAAATTGATTATATAGCGCAAAGTTTTTTTGTCGAACTTGTGTGATTTCATTCATTTTTTCTAATTGTGAAATGCCTAAAAAAGCATTCAAATCAGTTGATCTTAAATTAAACCCTGGATAATAAAATGTATAATATTCTCTAACTTCGTCAATTTTATAGACTTCTTTCCATTCTTGTTTATAAGAATTATCAACATCTCTCGACCAGCCATGTGATCTAATTGACAACATCAAATTATAAAGTTTGGTGTCGTTTGTAGTAACAGCACCACCTTCAATTGTTGAAATATGATGACCATAATAAAATGAAAACGAACCTGCCAAAGATAAGTTCCCAGCTTTCTTTTTGTTAGGGTGCGAAGTTCCAAGTGCTTCACAAGCATCTTCAATCAACAAAACGCCATATTTTTCGCACAAGCGGTGAATCTCGTCCATATCATTCAAATGTGCCAAAACATGCACAATGATTAGCAAAGCAGGTTTGTCTTTTATAAAAATCGCTTCCAATTTTTGTGTGTCTAAACCCAAATTTCGATTATTGCTATCACACAGAATAACATCAAAACCAAATTGCATAAATGGCGATAGTGTTGTAATCCAACTTATTGCAGGTACAACAACTTTTTTATTTTTTAAATATTCGCCCTCCAAAAGTGAATATGCCATGAGCAAATTTGCAGAAGAACCACTATTTACCATAACACAATGTTTTGTACCAACATAGGCAGCAAATTTCTTTTCAAATTCAACAACCAAAGGGCCTTTTGTGAGTTGGGGCGTGGTTGGAATCCAATTACTTAACGCTAAAAGTTCTTCTTGAGTGATTGTGTTTTCTGCTAATCTAATCATTTTTTTTGTATTAATAATTTTCTAAAGAGTTTATATCGTAATAATTTAGTATTGAATTTGCTCAAAAAATAAAATGTTCTAGCTTCTTGATAGGCATTTTTTATTTTCAAATGCTTGCCTTTGTCATTCATTGCATCAATTGTGATTGAATTATCATGTGCTCTAAAAACCGCTAAGGGTTTGTTTACAAATCCATATTTTGGGTATTCAATTGTGCTCATTAATGAAAAAAGCACGTCTGGACCAACTCCATGATAAATGCTTTTTGCAAATGGAACATTGCCAACAAAAAGATTGTCAATCATTATTTTTTTTCTAAAAATTCCAGCACCTGGTGAGGTTAGTCTGCCATAATTAAATTTGGCTAACTGTTTTGAATCGAAAATACCTGTGTTTTTTTGAAAATTAAATCCTGCATCCGCATATCGATTTTCATTCTCAAAAAATATTTTTGCGTCAGTAAATACACATCCAACTTCTTCTGTAAACAATTTTAAACACGCTTCTACAAAGGTAGGTTCGATCCAATCATCATCAAAATTGAGGTGTATCAAGTCGTTGGTAGCATGTAAAATACCATCCAACCAACAAAAATGAACTCCAGAATCTAACTCACGCCTTATATATTTTATCTTGTTGCCATAAACTTTTATCGCGTTTGGAGTATTATCTGTACTTCCATGATCACAAACAATGATCTCGCAATCAACGGTTTGCGCCAAGCATGAGTCTATGGTTTCCATCAAATATTTTGCTCTGTTAAAAGTTGGAATTACAATGGATACCTTTTTACTGTTCATAAGATATAATTTGATTTAATAATGAAATATCAGCTACCAAATGATTTGGATTTTCTGATTCGTCTATCTGAAAATTTAATTTCTGTGGCGCAATTTTTTGCGCAAAATCTATTATTTTAATTACCTTTCCAGAAGCAATATTGATCGTTCCTTGATAGTTTTTTGAAACCAATTTGATAATTATCTCACAAACATCCTCGGCATTCAAAAAATCTCTAGTTGACTTCGCTCCATTCAACACAAATGGTTTTTGTAAATCTTCAGTTTGAAATCTTTTTTTCAGTGTCGGATATAAAAAAGGCGGCTTTTGAAAATCATGATAAAAACTAAAAATTCTACCGATACACAGCCCAAAATCAGGATTATTTTTTTTGTAATCATTCAATAATTGCTCGGCTATATGTTTGGTCAACCCATAAGAATTAATAGGTTCTACAATGTCATTTTCATTTAATGGATATTTTGAACTTTTATAAACATGACTGCTACTGGCATAAAAAACAGCTGTTTTATTGTTTTGAATTGCAATTGCTTTTAATATGTTTATCGTTCCAGATACATTTACATCAAAAGCATTAGTCAAATTGTTTTGAACCTCATTTATAGCTACTTTTGAAGCAAGATGGATTAAAAAAGTAATGTTTTTTTTTTCAAACCAGTTTTTGATATCTTCAAAAACAGTAATATCACCCTCAAAAACACTAATTTCAGCGTTTTTTTGGATATATTTTGAAATTAAAATTCGACCTATTACACCATTTCCTCCTGTTATACCTATCATCTAAAAGTATTAATTTTGTTAAACCGTAATTCAAACAAAGATATTTTTTTTTTGAAAAAAAAAACAGTTTGAATACTAAAATTTATTATCAATTCAACATTTTTATGTTTGGTAAAAATGATATTAACCGATTTAAAAAAAAGCAGCATTAATTTTGTGAATTTGGTATTATACCTAAAAATTAAAAAAATTAATGGTTTTTATTTAAAAAAAAGCCTCAATTACTTGAGGCTCCGTTATTATCCTAAAACTTCTTTTACTTTTTTGCCTATTTCGGCTGGAGAATCAACCACATGAATACCACATTCGCGCATGATGCGTTTTTTGGCCTCGGCAGTATCGTCTGCGCCTCCAACAATAGCACCGGCATGACCCATCGTGCGGCCTTTTGGTGCAGTTTCGCCAGCAATAAAACCAATCACGGGCTTGCGATTGCCGTCTGCTTGTATCCACTTGGCAGCATCGGCTTCAAGCTGACCGCCTATTTCGCCAATCATCACGATACAATTGGTTTCGGGATCATTCATCAACAATTCTACCGCCTCTTTGGTTGTTGTGCCAATAATTGGGTCGCCACCAATGCCAATAGCCGTAGTGATTCC
>JAYTNQ010000222.1:0-3927 GCA_043748255.1 Bacteroidota bacterium | reverse complement strand
AAAAAATTAAACTAAATTCGATTAAAGATTTTGACAAAATATTTGTAGTCAATTATCTTGATTGGATTTATTTTGAGAGAGAAAACAGTCCAAGAACTTTCAATAATCATCTTTTATTTATAAGCACCTTTATAAATTATTGTATAAATCACGGATTTTTGAAAGATAATTTTGCAAGTTCAATATCTAAAAAAAGAGAAAATTCAAAAATAAGACAAACTTTGACCCCAATTGAAAAGTCAAAATTGAAGCAGTATGGCGAGTCAAATTTTAATTTTTTTGCAATGTGTATGCTTACCTATTATTGTTTTGTAAGGCGAACAGAATTGACAAAACTAAAAGTGTCTGATGTAAAATTGTTTCAAAATTATATTTCCATTTCTGAAGACATATCAAAAAACCGAAAAAATGAATGCGTTACGATCCCAAATGAATATGCACCCATCTTGGCAAAACATTTGCAAGATGCTGCAAGTGATCATTATTTGTTTGGCAAAAATGATTTTAGAAGCGGCAGCAAACAAATGAATCCGAAAAAAGCTTCGGACGAATGGGAAAGGTTTAGAAAATTATATGCCGTTGATGCAAAATACCAATTTTATAGCCTCAAGGACACCGGAATTACAGACTTATTGGGCCTGGGAATTGCAGCCATAAAAGTAAGAGATCAAGCAAGGCATTATGATCTGAAAATTACCGAAAGCTATACGTCAAGAAATCAAAGTTGTGATGAAGTTGTAAAAAATTCAAATATTAGTTTTTAAAGA
The DNA here is from genome assembly GCA_043748255.1 of Bacteroidota bacterium. Taxonomy (GTDB): domain Bacteria; phylum Bacteroidota; class Bacteroidia; order Flavobacteriales; family Flavobacteriaceae; genus Flavobacterium. The sequence continues at coordinate 3,160 of JAYTNQ010000222.1, read as the reverse complement.
AAAAATCCCCCGCCGACCAGCAACTTTACCGATTTTTAATATATTTGAGAAACAAAGTTTGTAATAATCTAATTTTCAGTAACTTATGATTTTATTTTTGTTTCTTTTGTGGGAAACAGTTTTTTAGACAAAAGAAACAATTTTTTAAACAACTGATATACAGAGTTTTAAAATATTGTTATCAAAAATATTTGAGAAACAAAACCCGAAAAAAAGACTTTATTTGAGAAACAATGAGAAACAATTGTGGTTTTTTGAACAATTGCTGTATATATGATCCTTGAAACTTACCGCAATAGTATAGTCTTGAATGATTATTTAATAAAAAAAAACAATATATTTGTAAAAATTTAAACGGCTAATACCATGGCAACTATTGTAAAAAAGAAACTTAGCGGAACGGTTAAAAAAGTGCTAACAACAAAACAAAAAGAGTTTGTAGAATTAGCAGAAAAAGTACAAAGAAGAATGTCTGTTTTATATAAAGAGGGCAAAATAGATATTTATGACCCAATTAGATAAAACATGAAATATACAATTATATGCGATACAGGTATTATAAGTAGTCATCCCTTAAATACGTTTTAAGATATTGTTATTCAATTATTTAACGTAAAATATTGACAAAAAAACTTGTATTATATTGCCAAATGTTGTACTTTTATGACTTAAATAGTGGCAATATGTTAGGTAAAATAAAACCCGATTTTCAGCAAAATTTCTTTCTCACCCGTTTGACAGATCTAATAAATATGCAACATCCTTTGGTAATCTTATCAAAGGAGCTTGATTGGGAAAAAATGGAGTTTGAGTTCAAAAATTTGTATTCAGTGCAAGGAAGACCTTCTATTGCAATTCGTAAAATTGCAGGATTACTGCTATTAAAGTCAATGTTTAATCAAAGTGACGAGTCGGTTGTTGAGCGTTGGATTGAAAATCCTTATTGGCAATATTTTACAGGCGAAGATTTTTTCCAAAGCAAACAACCTTTTGACCCAAGTGAGTTTGTTCATTTTAGAAAACGTATTAAGGAAGAAGGATTAGAATATCTTTTGAGTCAGACAGTTAGCTTACATCCAAAGGCAAATAATGAAAAAGAGGTACAGATTGATACAACCGTTGCGCCAAAGAATATTACCTATCCAACTGATGCCAAGTTAGCAAAAAAAGTAATCGATAATTGTGTAAAAATTGCTAACAAAGAGGGTGTTATACAAAGACAAACTTACAAAAGAGTAAGCAAGCAATTGCTACGAGATGCCTATTTTGGTAACCATCCTAAAAGAAGAAAAAAAGCAACAGCAGCTCGTCGAACACTCCGAACAATCGGCAAAAGAATGGTTCGAGAACTGGAGAGAAAAATGAATCAAAATACTGTAAATCAATACGTTGTTGAGTTTGAAAAATATAAAAAAGCCCTATCACAAGAGCGTAATACCAAAGATAAAATTTATAGTTTACACGAACCTCAAACTGCTTGTATTGCTAAAGGAAAAGCACATAAAGCATACGAATTTGGTACAAAAGTAGCCGTTACTAGAGGGAGAAGAACAGGAGTGATAACCTCAGTAAAAAGATTTGAAGGCAATCCGCACGATAGTAAAACACTACAAGAAGCACTTGCACAAAGTGAACGAGTTAGAAAAAAAGCTGGAGGCACTAGACCAACAATAGCAAGTACTGACAGAGGATTTAGAGGAATAACACAAGTTGAAATAACACAGATTTTAATACCAAAAAATCACAAAGAAAAAACAAAATACGACCAAGAAGTTGCCAGAAATAGATTTAGAGCAAGGGCAGCAATAGAACCAACAATATCACATCTAAAACGAAATCACTCCTTAGGACTAAACTTCCTAAAAGGTGTAACGGGAGATATCAATAATGGATTATTATCGGCTATTGGATACAATTTAAAACTAAGATTTAATCAAATCAAAGAGCTATTTGCTCTTTGGCTCGAAATTTTAATTTTTATACTCGTAGAAAATAGTTGTAAATTAAATTTAAAAACTCAAAAAGTGAGTTTTTAAGGGTTGACTACTTAAAAAAGTTTTTGGTTTTGTGTTGTTAGGTTTTTCAACCCACTTTCTATTGTCAGACTTTGCCGTGAGATGCTTTCAGCATGACAAACTACGGGGATTCTTGTTTATGGTTAATTGAGAATTGAGAATTAGAAATGGTTATCGTATAAGATTAATGAAAAGCAAATAACACAAATCGTCTTGCAGCGGCTTGCGTGAGGGCAAAGGCGGAGCTCTTTTGGGGCTTGGCGTTTCAGCCAGCCCCAAAAAGCGGGAGCCGGAGACCGACCCGTAGGGGCACGCCCAAATAGAAAAAAAATGGATTGTTTTTTGGGTTTTTGTTGTTGTTTTTTTTTGTAATTTTGACACAATTTTAAAATTATGGTGGAAGAAAATGTTGTTTTGGTTGATGTTGATGATGTTCAGATTGGGTTGATGCCCAAGTTGGAGGCGCATCAAAAGGGGGTTTTGCATCGTGCGTTTTCGGTTTTTGTGTTGAACAAAAACAACGAAATCATGCTGCAGCAAAGGGCGGAGCACAAATATCACTCGCCGTTGTTGTGGACAAATACGTGCTGTAGTCATCAGCGAGAGGGCGAGGGCAACGTGCAGGCGGGTGAGCGCAGGTTGATGGAGGAGATGGGTTTTTGTGTAGATTTGCGGGTGCTTTTTAGTTTTATTTATAAAGCGCCGTTTGATAATGGATTGACCGAGCATGAGTTGGATCATGTGATGATTGGTTATTTTGATGGCGAGCCGGTGATTAATCATGACGAGGTGCATGGTTGGAAATGGCTTTCGATTGAGGCTGTGAGGGTTGATATTGCTCAAAACCCCGATATTTATACGGTTTGGTTTAAGATTATTTTTGAGCATTTTTTGCATTTTTTGGAGGATAATACGTTATAAATTTCAATTTTTATGAGGGTAACTGTGTCACGAAAAGCGCATTTTAATGCGGCGCATCGCTTGTATCGAAAGGATTGGAGTGATGTTCAAAATGATTTGATTTTTGGGCTTTGTAACAGCCCAAACTTTCATGGGCATAATTATGAATTGGTGGTTGGTGTTACGGGCGATATTGATCCTGAAACGGGTTTTGTTTTGGATTTGAAATGGCTTGCCGAACTGAT
>JAYTNQ010000221.1:0-10305 GCA_043748255.1 Bacteroidota bacterium | reverse complement strand
TTTTTAGTTTAGTTTTCTAAAAATATTAGTTATTAAGCATCACCGGCATTACCAGCATGGTTACTTTTTCGCCTTTATCTAAGCCATCTACGGGGGTCAAAATTCCTGCACGATTTGGTAACGACATTTCGAGCATTATCAAATCTGACTGCAAATTGGTGAGCATTTCTATTAGAAATCTAGAGTTAAATCCAATTTGCAAATCGTCACCTTGATAATCACAGGTTAGACGTTCTTCGCCTTTGTTGGAATAGTCTATATCTTCTGCAAAAATATTCAATTCTGTACCTGCGATTTTGAGTCTTATTTGATGTGTTGTTTTGTTTGAAAATAAAGCTACTCGTCTAACAGAGCTTAAAAATCTGTTGCGATCTATAATCAATTTGTTTGGATTTTCTTTTGGAATTACGGCATCATAGTTTGGATATTTTCCGTCGATTAATCTGCATGTAAGTATGTAATTTTCAAAAGAAAAGGTGGCATTGGCATTGTTATACTCAATTTTAATACCCTGATCTGTTGTTCCTAAAATATTTTTTAGAATATTTAAAGGTTTTTTTGGCATAATAAAATTGGCTATTTCTGAAGAAACGATGTCTGTTCTGGAATATTTTACTAATTTGTGTGCGTCTGTGGCAACAAACACCAACTCTTCTGGCGAAAATTGAAACAATACACCCGACATGACGGGTCTTAAATCATCATTTCCGGCTGCGAAAATGGTTTTGCTTATTGCCGTTGCCAAAACCTCTGCAGGAACAATTGTTTTGGAAGGATCATCGAGACTAACTGGTTTTGGAAAATCGATGCCTGGAGCATAAGCCAAAGCATATTTGCCTGAATTGGAATTGATCTCGATGGTGCTATTTTCTTGAACCGTAAAAGTCAAAGGTTGCTCTGGAAATGTTTTCAAAATTTCGAGCAGAAGTTTTGCTGGTACAGCAAAGTTTCCTTCGCTACTAGAATCTATTTCTAATGCTGCAGACATTGTAGATTCGAGATCTGAGGCCGAAACCGTTAGGTTTGTTTGGTTCAACTCGAACAAAAAGTGATCTAATATTGGTAGGGAATTACTGCTGCTAATGACGTTTCCTAAAATTTGTAGTTGTTTTAATAAATAGGAGCTTGATATTATAAATTTCATTGTTTTTGTTTTTATAGTAATTTTTAATGTTAAAAAATAATGGTACAAATATATCTAAAAGACTACAACTTTAAAACATTTTTGTCAAAAATGCTTCGTATATTTTCTTTTTCTAAAATAGTAAAAACCAAAACACATCAATGCAGTGATCATAATTGGCAATATAATGGTCAAAAATTGAATTTCTGTTTTGCATTCATACATGCGCTCTTGGTCTAAAAGTGGCAACTCAATTTGCTTGTTGCGCACAGACATTAGCCCGGTGTCGTCTAATAAATAATTGGTTGCATTGATCAAAAAATCTTTGTTGTCAAACATGACTCCTGTTTTTTGATCATAACCCAACTCTACAGGAATGCCGTCTTTGTCTAATTGATTTTTGATAATATCGCCGTCTGCCACTACAATCATACTGCTTTTTTTGTCAAAATTTTTGAAATTCGTGTCAGAAAAAGGCAAAACTCTATTTTCATAAACCGAATGAAATTGCCCTTCGAGCAAAACCGAAACCGCCATATTGCCCCCGGCTTGGTAGTCATTTGGATTTGCTTCATCGGCTACCATATTTAAATCTATTTGGGTTGGTGTTCCTACTTTTTTTGAATTTTTGGAACTTTGAAGTAGTATGGTTTTTTTTATTTTGTTTTTCAGTGTGTCTATCGGATTTGCAAAATCTAATTTGATACCGCCAAGATTGTTGCTTATTGGGTGCTTGCTTTGTGACAAAATATAGGGTGCAAACTTCCAATTAAATTCTTGAAATTGGGTGTTGCTGCCAGCAGCTCCTGTCACCAATTTTATGGGAGTTCCTTGTTCGTCCTTGATCAAATCTGGACTAATTCTGAATCCATATTTAAAAAACAAATCATTCAAATTCAAATCATTTGGCAGGGCAATACTTCTTCCGTTTTGATTTTTCAGGCTATCCATTTCGATTTTTACCTGGTCAATTAGCCAAAGTGTTTTTCCACCAGAAACCACAAATTGATCTAAAACTTGTTTTTCTTTGTCAGAAAAAGCAATGGTCGGTTTTACTATTATGGCCAAATCAAATTTTTTTAGGGCGCTCAAACTGAGGTTTGGCAGACTATCAACAGCATCTAAAGTAAACGGTGCCAGGTGATAGTTGTCTCTAATTTGTAACAGAAATTTTGACAAAAATGCGTCTGCCATTTCACCATTTCCTTTTATAATGGCTATTTTTTTTTGTTTTGGGGTCGTAATTTTTTGCAGCGCATCCGCAAATGAGTATTCCAAATGTTGCACAGAACCTATCACTTTTTGCTCTGTACTAGCTCCCATCAAATTTTTTAGAAGCGGAACATTTACAGATTTGCCACGATAACTTGCTATCGCCCACGGAAATACCATCGTTTGGGTTTGTTTACCCTTTATTTTTACAGAAACGTTTACAGGGGTTAAACCTTTTTTGAACAAGCCCTTAATTTTTTTCATTTCGGGATCCTTGTCTTCGAGCGGGTCAATATATTGGACAATAATATTTGAATTATAGGCTTTTAATTCCTCAATCATTTGATTCGTTTCTGATTGCAATTTTCTAAACTCTGCTGGAATTTCGCCGTCAAGATATACCTCAAAATAAAGCGGTTCTTTGACGTTTTTTAAAATATTCAAAGTCGTTTCAGAGAGTGTATAGCGTTTGTCGGCGGTTAGATCCAACCTGAAAAAATAATAATTTCCGAGAACATTCACGATCAATATTGTCATGATCGTAAAAAATATTTCCTTAAAATGGTTTTTCATTTGGAGTTAAATATTTTTAATTTCAGTACTGTTAGATTCAAAAAAAGTAAGGCTACGCTAATAAAAAACAGCACATCGCGGCTATCTATAACTCCTTGTGTCATACTTCTAAAATGAGATTCCATACCAAAATAGGCAATTTCATTGCTCAACATGGGGTTTAAATCTGCAAGCTCATAAAAGCCGTAATAAAAGCCATAACAAGTGCAAAAAGCAGTTAGAAAAGCAATAATTTGACTTTTTGTGAGCGACGAAGCAAAAATTCCAATGGCAGCATACGAAATAATTAACAACAGCAAACCAATATAGCAACCACCTGCACATCCCCAATCAAAATGTCCAATATTGGTGCCAAAAAACCATAAAACATAAAGATAAATAAAGGTAGGAAAAAGAGCAAAAAAGCTCAATATTAGCGTGCCAATATACTTGCCGAGCACAATCTGCCAAATGCTCAACGGTTTTGTAAGCAAAAGCTCCATTGTGCCTTGCTTTTTTTCGTCCGAAAAAGTTTTCATAGTAATGGCCGGCATCAAATAGGCCAAAACCATTCCCGAAATTTTGAAAAAAGAACTCAAATCTGCAAATCCAAGATTGATAATATTGTATTCGCTGTCTGTAAACCATAGAAAGTATCCGTTTACGAGCAAAAAAAACGAGATGGTCACAAATCCGATTGGAGTTGTATAAAAGGCTTTTATTTCGTTAAAAATTATTGATTTCATAAAGTTGATATTTTGTTTTTTAAGCTATAATGTTTGCATTTATTTTTTTTAAATCATACTGTTGGCAAAAAAATGATGTTCTATTTGATTTGAAACTTTTTTGTTTTTTATTTGAATTTTATCAAAACGGTATCCCTTTTTGCAATACCCAAAAGGCTTGTTGCAGATCCAACTGCCATCGGATTGCTTCTAAAAATGGCGATTTCAAGAAATCCAGCTTCGTTAAAAACGGCCAATTTGTCTCCTTCATAATTTTTTATATCATACAAATTTGAATGTGCAATATCCGAATATTTTGCCCAAATATTTGTTATAGGACTCGATTTTTTTTGATTTCTTGTTTGGTTCAATGGAATTTCATACCCACGTCCTTTTGCGACTTCAAGAAATATTTTTTTAGAAATATTGGTGACCACATTTCCAAAATTGTCAATATATATCACATTACCTTTGATGGTGTTTTTGTCTTCAGAAACTACAGGATGCAAAACAGTTACATCTTTAATTTTGTTTATTTCTTTGCCAATGACGTTCATCGAGCCGCCTTTTGCCAAATGGCAGGCTACTGTCACAAACACGTCCAAATCTGTAGCATGAACAGATAATCTGCTGTGGATATTAATGGCTACAATTTTTTGGGGTGCAATATGCTGTGTCAAAATACTCAAAATTCCATTATCGGCACATATAAAAAAGTGATCTTCCCACTGCATAGCAAGATGCTGATTTTCTTTGTTCAGTTCAGCATCTACACCTATAATATGAACTGTTTTTTTTGGAAAACTTTTAAAAGCAGCACCCACAACATAGCTGGTTTCAAAAGCATTAAAGGGATCAATATCGTGCGAAATATCAATGATTTTTGCATCCAAAAACTGTGTCAAAATCTTACCTTTCAAAGCCCCAACAAAATGGTCTTTGAGTCCGTAGTCTGAGGTAAGTGTGATTATAGACATAAATAATTTAGTTTTTTCTCTTAAATTCAAAAAAAAGTGATAATTTTGAGAATTGCAAAGTTAAGGTTTTTTTGCAATTATTGAAACCAAAAGTTTTTTACAAAAAAAAAGCCGTTTTTTAGCATTTTTTGAACAGCATATAATTATTTTTTTTTATTTTTGTTTAAACTCTGACGCATCAAAATATAAATTTCTTTTATCAAATAAATCTTGACCGAAAAAACTATCGAACTCGCCAACATTGCTCCAACAGATTTTTGGGGAACACAAGATATTCATCTTGAAACTATCAAAAAATACTATCCAAAACTAAAAATTGTAGCCCGTGGCTCTACGATAAAAGCCTTTGGCGAAAGCGAAGTTTTGAACGAATTTGAAAACAAATTTTTGCGTTTGTTGGTTCATTTTTCTCGTTTCAATTCCATAGACATCAACGTTATAGAGAGGGTTATCATGAACGATAAACCATCTGAAAATCAAGTTGATACAGCCGATAAAATTTTGGTACACGGGGTTGGTGGCAAAATCATAAGAGCCATAACCCCCAACCAACAGTTATTGGTTCAAACACTGCTCAAAAACGATATGGTTTTTGCAGTTGGGCCAGCAGGTACAGGCAAAACTTATACCGGTGTGGCGATGGCAGTCAAAGCCCTAAAGGACAAACAGGTAAAAAAAATTATCTTGACCCGACCAGCCGTAGAAGCAGGAGAAAATCTTGGTTTTTTGCCCGGTGATATGAAAGAAAAATTAGATCCGTATATGCAACCTTTGTATGACGCCCTTCGTGATATGCTGCCAAACGAAAAATTGGAAGATTATATTTTGAAAGGAATTATTCAAATTGCACCACTCGCTTTTATGCGTGGACGAACGCTTGACAACGCATTTGTAATTTTGGACGAGGCACAAAACACCACACACTCTCAAATGAAAATGTTTTTGACCCGCATGGGCAAGCATGCCAAATTTATGATTACTGGCGACCCAGGTCAGGTTGATTTGCCCCGCCGAACCATTTCGGGTCTTAAAGAAGCGCTTTTGGTGCTCAAGGATGTTGATGGAATTGGCATTATATATCTTGACGACAAAGATATTGTGCGACACAGCCTAGTAAAAAAAGTAATTGAGGCCTACAAACAAATCGAAAATTTAGACTGATTTTAATTTTAATATTCAAAACAGTTTTGATTTTAGATCAAAAAAAAATATACATAAACTCTTTATAATAATATGAAAGCAAGCATCATCACCATTGGCGACGAAATTTTGATAGGTCAAATAACCGACACCAACTCTGGATTTATCGCCAAAACATTAGACAAAATTGGAATCGAAATAGTCGAAATGATTTCGATTTCAGATCACAAACAACATATTTTGGATAGCTTCGCAAAGTATCAAAACAAGGTTGATTTGGTGCTAATTACCGGCGGATTGGGTCCAACCAAAGACGATATTACCAAACACACTTTTTGTGAATATTTTGAAGATCATTTGGTAAGAAATCCCGAAGTCGAAGCACATGTGATTGATTTGATCGAAAGAGTTATGCAGCGGCCAGCATCACAAATCAATAAAGATCAGGCACTTGTACCATCCACTTGCACCGTTTTGCACAATGCAGTGGGCACCGCACCCGGAATGTGGATGCAAAAAGAAAACACCGTTTTTGTGTCGATGCCAGGCGTACCCTATGAAATGAAATACCTGATAGAAAATCAAGTCGTTCCCAAAGTTGTCAGTCTGTACAATAGACCCTATATTATACACAAAACAATTTTGACCTACGGGCAAGGCGAAAGTTTGGTGGCAGAGCGCATAGAACACTGGGAAAATCAGCTACCAAGCTGTATCAAACTGGCCTATTTGCCTAGCCCAGGCAGAGTACGGCTTCGACTATCGGCACGAGGTACAGACAAATTATTTTTGGAAAATCAAATTGCTCAAAATGTCGAATCACTCTCTGAAATCATTGGTGATATCATTGTAGGATTTGACGATTCTGAAACACTCGAAGTGATGATAGGTCAGCAGTTGACCAAAAAAAAACTAACCGTTTCTACCGCCGAAAGCTGTACAGGAGGCAAAATAGCCGCCACAGTAACCGCCGTTGCAGGTGCATCTGCCTATTTCAAGGGTAGCATTGTTTGTTATTCAAACCAAAGTAAAACCAATTTGTTGAATATTCCTATAGAAACCATAGAAAATTACGGTGCCGTAAGCCAAGAAGTTGCTATTTTGATGGCACAAAATGCCAAAAAAATATTTCAAACCGATTATGCCATTGCAACAACCGGAAATGCCGGCCCATCAATTGCCGATCCAAAAGCAGCCATCGGAACGGTTTTTATAGCCATAGCCACACCAAATGACACCATCATAAAAGAATTTAATTTGGGACAACCCCGTGAAAAAGTGATAAATAGAGCCATAAATGAAAGTTTAAATCTATTAATGAAAGAAATTTTAAAAAATGTAGAATAATTATTTTGTAGATAGGTTTATTTTTCTTTTATTTGCACCCTCAAATAGAATAACGATAAAAGATAAGCATAATGTCAAGAGTTTGTGACCTTACAGGTAAAAGAGCGATGGTAGGAAATAATGTTTCCCACGCTATGAATAAAACCAAAAGAAAGTTTTCTGTAAACTTACTAAAAAAACGTTTTTATCTTCCTGAAGAAGACAGATGGATCACGCTACGAGTAGCTGCATCAACCATAAAAACAATCAACAAAAATGGAATCGCTGCCGTTTTGAAAAAAGCACAAGCAGCAGGATTTATCAAATAATCTAATTCCCAAAATAACCACAAAACAAGATGGCAAAGAAAAGTAAAGGAAACCGAATCCAAGTAATATTAGAATGTACCGAGCACAAGACAACAGGTGTAGCTGGAACATCAAGATATATCACGACCAAAAACAAAAAAAACACACCAGATAGATTGGAAATCAAAAAATTCAATCCAATCCTTAAACGTGTAACAGTTCACAAAGAAATTAAATAACAATTAGTCATGGCAAAGAAAACCGTAGCATCGTTACAAACCGCATCAAAGAGATTATCAAAAGCAATAAAAATGATAAAATCTCCAAAATCTGGCGCATACACATTTGTAGAATCAATCATGAATCCAGATGAAGTAGATGAGTTCTTGAAAAAGAAATAAATCACAACACATTTTTTTAAAAGCTACTTCCCCACCGAAGTAGCTTTTTTGTTTTATATTTGCACAAATTCGCATCACAAACCAAAAGCACAAACGATGAACTTTTTCAAAAAAATATTTTCGACAGAAAAAAAAGAAACCCTCGACAAAGGACTCGAAAAATCAAAAACAAACTTCTTTTCCAAACTCACCAAAGCAATAGCCGGAAAATCAAAAGTAGATGACGAAGTACTCGATAATCTCGAAGAAATTCTAATCGCATCAGACGTAGGCGTAAACACAACACTCAAAATCATACAACAAATAGAAAAACGAGTTGCCACCGAGAAATACATCAGCACAACCGAGCTCAACCAAATACTCCGCCAAGAAATAGCCGCCTTATTAGCACAAACAAACACCCAACAAACCACAGAGTTTAGCATTCCACAAACCACAAAACCCTATGTGATGATGGTAGTTGGCGTAAACGGAGTCGGCAAAACCACCACCATCGGCAAACTCGCCGCACAATTCAAAGCACAAGGATACAGCGTAGTGCTTGGCGCAGCAGACACTTTTCGGGCCGCTGCCATAGACCAACTCCAGATATGGGCAGACCGAGTAGGCGTGCCATTGGTAAAACAAAACATGGGCAGCGACCCAGCATCAGTAGCCTTTGACACCCTACAAAGCGCCGTAGCCCAAAATGCAGACATCGTCATAATAGACACCGCCGGGCGACTACACAACAAAATAAACCTCATGAACGAACTTACCAAAGTAAAACGTGTCATGCAAAAAGTAGTTGCAGATGCCCCACACGACGTGCTATTAGTGCTCGATGGCTCTACAGGCCAAAACGCATTTGAACAAGCCAAACAATTTACAACCGCCACCGAAGTAAGCTGTCTTGCGGTTACAAAACTCGACGGAACTGCCAAAGGAGGCGTAGTAATTGGCATTTCAGACCAATTTCAAATCCCCGTAAAATACATCGGAATTGGCGAAGGCATCAACGATTTACAAGTATTCAATAGCAACGAATTTGTCGATAGCTTCTTTCAATAAATGAAAAAATTCATCAAAAACGCAACCGCAATCCAATGCTATTTCATCAGTATTATAAGCTTTGCCATAGCAAATTTTGTACGGCAATCAGCACCAATACTCTACATTATCACACTAATAATTGGATTAATAGCCCTAATTTTAGGCTTCAAAAAACGACAAAAATAACAATTCTTTGGGCGTGCCCCTGTCGGGTCGGTCTCCGGCTCCCGCTCTTTTTTTTGGGCTGAAAAACGCCCAAAAAAAAGGAGCTCCGCCTTTGCCCTCACGCAAGCCTCCGAAAGACATTTTTGTTTAGCAACAAGATTCGATTTCAAAAAACATTTTTATTTTGAATAACCAACAACACTATCGAAGAAACTGAAATAAAAAAGGGTTTAATTTATATTATCTAATATTTTCCCAAGTTGCGCCCCCAACCAGTTTGTCATCCTGAAAGGAACTCAGACAAGTTGCGCCCACACACAGTTTGTCATCCTGAAAGGATCTCACACAAGTTGCGTAGGCTGAAAACAGTTTGGGAAGAAACTGCAAATAAAACAAAATATTTTTTGGTTTTGTGATGCTGGAATTTTCAACCAAACTTTCTAATGTCAGACTTTGCCGTAAGATGCTTTCAGCATGACAAACTTTGGAGATTCGGGTTAATTAATAATTGAGAATGGGTAATTATTTGCGCTCCAAAGTTGCGCCCCCGCGCAGTTTGTCATCCTGAAAGGATCTTACCAATCCGTTTAGGCTGAAAACAGTTTGGGAAGAAACTGCAAATAAAACAAAATATTTTTTGGTTTTGTGATGCTTGAATTTCCAACCAAACTTTCTAATGTCAGACTTTGCCGTAAGATGCTTTCAGCATGACAAACTTTGGAGATTCGGGTTAATTGATAATTGAGAATGGGTAATTGAGAATTGTTTGCGCCCTCAAGTTGCGCCCCCACACAGTTTGTCATCCTGAAAGGATCTCACACAAGTTGCGCTCCCAAGTTGCGCCCCCACACAGTTTGTCATCCTGAATGGATCTTTCGAATCGGTGTTGGTTGAAAACAATTTGGAAAAAAACTACTTAAAAAATAAAAAAATTGGTACTGTGATGCTGGGTTTTTCAACCCAACTTTCTAATTCCAGACTTTGCCCTAAGATGCTTTCAGCATGACAAACAGCGGGGATTCGTGTTTATGGTTAATAGAGAATAGAGTCTAGAAAATAGAAAATAGAAAATAGAGAATAGAGAATAGAAAATAGAGAATAGAGAATTGTTTGCGCTTCCAAATTGCGCCACCACGCAGTTTGTCATCCTGAAAGGATCTCAAACAAGTTGAGTAGGCTGAAAAACAGTTTGGGAAGAAACTACAAATAAAACAAAATATATCTGGTATTAAGATGATGGGGTTTTCAACCCAACTTTCTAATTTCAGACTTTGCCGTAAGATGCTTTCAGCATGACAAACTGCGGAGATTCGTGTTTATGGGTAATTGTTTCCCCTCCGTCAC
>JAYTNQ010000220.1:0-10308 GCA_043748255.1 Bacteroidota bacterium | reverse complement strand
TAAGCCCTAATAGTGGAATAAGCGAGAGATTTTTTAGAAATGCCAAAACAGCCATTATGATACAAAGTGCGAAAAATATCAATAACGAAATGTTGGTTGTGGCTTTATCATCAGAAAAATTCAAAATATCTTGAAAATAATTGGGCAACATAAAATGTATTACTCCAAAAACCGTTAGTAGAATTACCGGAAAAATATATTTTGCATTCAGGTAGGGCAAATGGAATTTTCCGGCGGTTTTTGGGCGTCGTGGAATTAATAAAACCCCACCACAAACCAATACAAAGGCAAAAAGTGTGGCAATACTTGTGAAATCGAGTACAAAAGTTTTATCTGTAAATAAAATTGGAATACCCACTACAAGCCCAGTTATAATGGTAGAAAAAGAGGGCGTTTTGTGTTTTGGATGAATTTTTTGAAACACTTTTGGCATCAATCCATCACGACTCATACTGAGCCAAATTCGGGGTTGCCCCATTTGAAATACCAACAAAACACTTGTCATAGCAATGACAGCGCATATAGAAACCAAAAATTGCATCCATCCAATATTCAAATTTTGAGGTTCAAAGATGAAGGCCAAAGGATCGCCAACGCCATCAAATTTTTTATAATTTACGGCACCAGATAATACTAAAGCCAACAAAATATAAACTATTGTACAAATAATCAATGATAAAATCATACCCCGAGGCAAATCTTTTTGAGGGTCTTTGCTTTCTTCAGCAAGAACGCTAACAGCATCAAAACCTATATAGGCAAAAAATACACCACTTACGGCAGCCATTACACCACTAAAACCGTTTGGCATAAATGAGGTTACACCATCAGAATTTGCAGGCATCCAATTGAATGTCAAATCATTGGCAAATACCAAATAGCCACCCACCAAGATAATCAAAGCCACAACCATCATCTTGAGCATCACCATCACATTGCTAAAATTGCGACTTTCTTTGATACCACGATAAACCAAATAGGTAATTAAAAAATTGATAATAAGAGCCGGAAAATCTACAATTATTTTCAAACCTCCCCACATTGGCGCATTGTTCCATGCCGCTATCAACTCTTGATTCAAACTTCCGTTGGCCACTGCATTTTTGGCCTCCATGTAACTGGTGCAAAAATATTCGGGCAAATGGATGCCACATTTACTCAAAAAAGAAGTAAAATAGTCGCTCCATGAAAATGCTACATAAATATTTCCGATAGAGTATTCCATAATTAATGCCCAGCCAATTATCCAAGCAAAAATTTCGCCAAAACTGGCATAGGCATAGGTATATGCACTGCCTGCTGCAGGGATTCGGCTGGCAAATTCACTATAACAAAATGCTGTAAAAGCGCAAGCTATAGCCGTGATTATAAACAAAAAAACTACGCCTGGCCCTCCTTTGAAAACGGCATCGCCAAGACTGCTAAAACTACCAGCACCTAAAATGGCGGCAATTCCAAAAAAAGTTAAATCTTTTGCGGTCAAAACTCGTTTTAGTCCAGATTGTGATTCATGACCCGCTTCGTCTTGAATGTTTGAAGAAGCCTTTCGTCTGAATAAATTTGAAATACTCATGTTATTGATTAATTTTATTAAAAGAAACAAATATATAAAACCTAAAGCAATAATTATTATTTATTTTCTTATTGTTCGATATACATAAGGAAAAACTATAAATTGATAAGAAAAAATTATAATAAACTGAAAAAGTTTAAGAAATTAGATATAAATTTGAATTTTAATTAAAAAACTCAAATAAAATGAACAATCACAACAAATTAACAACGGCTTCGGGTCGTCCTTATGTAGAGAATGAAAATTCTCAAACGGTAGGAGATCGTGGACCAATATTGCTACAAGACTATATATTGCACGAAAAAATGGCGAGTTTCAATCGTGAGCGCATTCCAGAAAGAGTAGTTCACGCAAAGGGATCTGGGGCATTTGGTACTTTTAAAGTCACACATGATATATCAAAATATACCCGTGCCAAAATTTTTGACATGATTGGAAAAGAAACAAAGGTTTTGCTCCGTTTTTCTACCGTAGGTGGTGAGAAAGGTTCTGCAGATAGTGAGCGAGATCCTCGAGGTTTTGCAGTAAAATTTTATACCGAAGACGGAAATTGGGATTTGGTTGGAAACAATACACCTGTTTTTTTTATAAAAGATCCCAAAAAATTTGGTGATTTTATTCATACTCAAAAGCGTGATCCTTATACAAACATGAAATCTCCAACCATGATGTGGGATTATTGGTCTTTGAATCCAGAAAGTTTGCATCAGGTTTTGATTCTAATGTCTGAAAGAGGAACACCTTATGGCTACAGACACATGAATGGTTATGGAAGCCATACTTTTTCGATGATAAATAAAGAAAATGAAAGATTTTATGTTAAATTTCATTTTAAAACCGCCCAAGGCATCAAAAATTTTTCAGACAAAGAGGCCGCAGAAATGAAAATGCACGATATGGATTTTTCACAACGCGATTTGTTAGAAAACATTGATGCTGGCAATTTTCCGAAATGGAATTTGAAAATTCAAGTAATGACCGAAGAAGAAGCCAAAACATACCGATACAATCCGTTTGATTTGACCAAAGTATGGCCACATGCCGATTTTCCGCTTATCGATGTTGGTGTTTTGGAGCTGAACAAAAATCCAGAAAATTATTTTCAAGATATCGAGCAATCGGCTTTTGCGCCTGCTCATTTGGTTGATGGGATAGGCTATTCGCCAGACAAAATGTTGCAAGGGCGCATTTTGTCATATCCAGATGCACACCGCCACCGTTTGGGAGGCAATTATGAACAAATTCCTGTAAATCGTTGTCCGTTTGCAACCAATAACTATCAACGTGACGGACAAATGCGTGTAGATGGAAATGGAGGGCGTGGAGCCAATTATTTTCCAAATAGTTTTGATTCAATTGTTGTGGATCAAAGCTATAAAGAGCCAAACTGGGATTTAGGCCTGGGAGTTGCTGATTGGTATGACCGAAATGCGGAGGGCGAAAACGATCATTATTCACAACCCGCCAATTTGTTTGCCTTAATGACAACCGAGCAAAAACAAGCTACTATAGAAAATATTGTTGGTGCAATGTCTGGGATATCTGGTCCAAAAAAAGAGGAGATTGTAAACAGACAAATTTGTCATTGGTTTAGAGCAAGTCCTGTTTTAGGAATGGGAATTGCTCAAGGATTGGGTATATCATTGGATATGAATATGAAAATGTAGTTATTTGATAGCATTATTTTAAAAAGCCAAAAATCTAATCTTTTTTGGCTTTTTTTTTACTAAACTGTTTCTTTCTTTTTTATAAAAAAAACAGCATATACCAACAAAATCAGCATCAATATCGAACTAATTATGCCAATAATACTTCCCGTTTTGACAACTTGTGGTTCAAATTTGAATTCGATTTTGTGTACACCCGCCGGAATTATCATGGCGCGCAATACATAATCTGCCTGAAAATGGGTGGCCTTTTTTCCGTCGATAAAGACGTTCCAACCATAAGGATAATACATTTCGGAAAAAATAGCCAAACCAGCATTTTTATTCTTTGATACGTATTGAATATAATTTGGTTTGTATATTTTGAGCGAAATAGCTGCAATAGAATCTTTTGATAAAACGGGTATTTTTTGATTCAAAATTTGATTTTCATTGATAACAGCAACATTTTTTAGATTATTTGTTTCTAAATTTTTCATTTCGGCGTCAGCAGTATTCACTATTTTGGTTTGATGTACAAACCAAGCATTCCCATATACAAAAGGGTTTGTGATAGCAACCTCATCCTTTTCTGTTGGAACAATCAAATATTTTACATTCAAAGCGTTCAAAATCGAGATGTTTTTAGAAAGTTGCATCGTTTCTGGATCGATTGCTTTTTGCAAATTATCAAGCTGCTTATCAATTTGATAATCAAAAATTTGATCAAATCTTTGTGGTCGCACCGCGCTGTATCCACCTACAGATTTGTGAAAATATGATGCTCGTGCTTGCAATCGTGACTGTATTTCAAAAACCCGAAAAACAGAAGTGTCTTTTTGAATTTCCAAATCTGTTTCGGTGGCAACAAATGGTTCATTTACTTCGTGTTTTGACAAAAAACTAGGACTGCCACCACATTCATGAGCATTCAAATATTTTTTGTCTATCAATACCAAATCGGAAATCATAAGAAAACCTATGGCAAGAACGGCAAATTGTTGCGATATTTTATTTTTTATAAAAAACCAAAACAATACTGCAACTGTAGTTATTAAAAACGCAGAACGCATCAAATCAGCGACATACATATTTTGGCGATCGGCTTTTAACGCCCGAATAAAATCGAGTCCAAAAGTTTTGTCATCGGTTTGAGAATTGAACATTGCAACCAATCTTGGATCAACCGCTGCAGCAAAATTGAACCAATTTTTTATGAGGTATAAAAATAAAATCACGGCCAAAAAAGCAGCAGTAGCTTTCCACAAAGCATTTATTTGTTGTTTTTTATCTATCCTAAAAAATCCGTGAAGACCAAAAACGGCCAATACGGGCATACATAACTCTAGTATAATCTGAATCGATGACACGGCTCTGAACTTGTCATACATTGGAACAAAATCGATAAAGAAATTGGTCAAAATGCTAAAATTTTTCCCCCAGGATAACAAAAGTGCAAACATTCCTGCCGATAGAAATGCGTATTTAATTTTTGAATCCTCTATAAACAATCCTAAAATCGCCAAGAAAAAAACTACAACTCCAATATAGGCTGGTGCTGCAACAATGGGTTGGTCACCCCAATAGGTCATGCCATAATTTTGTGTATATTGAACGGCATCGTCTTCTGAAATACCTTTATTTAGAAAAAATTCATACACATGAGATGATTTTTCTAATTTTTCGTTGTTTGAGCCTCCAAAAAGGCGTGGTGCAAAAAGGTTTAAGCTTTCGACAACGCCATAACTGTACTCTGTTATATAATCATAATCCATTGCAGACTTTGTGTTGTTTTTTGATCCATCGGCGTTTATGGTCAATTCACTTTTATTTCTGATACTGAATTTGGTATATTCGGCTGTAGCCAAAATTCCAGTGGCATTGGCACCAAGTGCAATAATACCTGCAAAAATTAAAACTACAAAAGCGTAACCTAAATTTTTTAAATCTTTATTTTGAAAAAAATTAAAACCAAAATAAATTGCAATTGAGAGTATTGGAATAAATAAATAATAGGTCATTTGAAAATGATTTGCATTTATTTCGAGGGCGATGGCAAACATGGCAAGCAACCCCCCCACAACAAAACGTTTTTGAAAAACCAAAATAATTCCGGCCAAAACTAAGGGCATATAGGCAATAGCATGTGCTTTTGCGTTGTGACCAACTCCCAAAATAATGATCAAATAAGTTGAAAACCCGAAGGCTAATGCTCCAAAAAATGCCTTAAGAGGATCAATTTTCAAAACCAATAACAATATATAAAAACCTACGAAATACAAAAACAAATAATCTGCTGGGCGTGGCAAAAAACGGATTGTTTCGTCCAAAATTTTTATATAATTATGCGGATATTTTGCTCCCAATTGATAGGTTGGCATACCTCCAAAGGACGAATTTGTCCAAAAAGGTTCGGTCTTTTCGTGTATTCTGAAGTCGTTTTGTTCTTTTGCCATTCCGGTATATTGGGCAATATCAGATTGATATAGTGCTTTTCCTTGCACAACAGGATAAAAATATAAAACTGCAATACAAACAAAACCAAGAATTGCTAAAAGATGCGGATAATACTTTTGAAATTTATTCATTTGAATATTTATAGTGATTTTAATATTTAGTTAATTCTATTCAATCTCTTCAAAATCAACATATTCTCCAACTTTTTTTGTAGATCGAGGTGTTTTGCTTTTTGAATCGTCAACAATCACTTCATCTTGATTTTGCGAATGAGCATTTTGTGATTGATATTGATTTTGAAAATTTTGACTGGCTTTTTCGACTACTTTTTTTACTACAATTGGTAAAAAAAGTTTTGCCAAAAACTTAAAAACATAATAAAAAGCCATGATATATAAAATGGTTTCTATTGTTCCAGAAAAAGAAGCAGTTTGCATTTGTTTATTTTTCGACAAATTTAACAAAAGTTGCTTAAAAATATATTTTTTAAATCTTAAATAAATAATAAAATTGTAATTTTGTAAATTAAAATCATAAAGTTGAAATATTATTTTTTATAATGTTAAAAATCAAGTACTTATATTTTATAGTCTTATTTATTTTTCATAAAGGAATGGCTCAATACACAGACATCATAAACTCCAACCGTCCGGGCGAGTCTATGGGGTCTTATACGGTAGGTAAAAGTTTGTTTCAAATAGAAACGGGCACTTATATAGTACACGAGAATCATCACCTTTTTGATCTATTGACAGATGGTTACGGGCTTAATTCCAATTTTCGATGGGGATTATTTAGAGAAAAATTAGAATTCAATTTAGAGCTTCAATACCAACGTGATACCTATATCACACCTGATACCATCCAAAAAAGGAGTGCGATGCGCAAGACAATTATAGGTGCAAAATACCTGATTTATGACCCTTACAAAAACTATGAAGAGGAAATTAATATTAGAAGTTGGAAACAAAATAAAAAATTCAAATGGCACCAACTTATTCCGGCGGTTTCATTGTATGCTGGAGCAAATTTGAATTTTGACAATCCATTTACCTTCAAAAAAGACCCAATAGTAAGCCCAAAAATCATGCTTATTTTGCAAAATCAGTTGATAAATGGCTATGTGTTGACAACCAATATAATTGCAGATAAATTTACTTCTATTTATCCGAGTTATGGGTATATCATCACGGTTTCAAAAGGATTGACCAACAAAATATCTGTTTTTGCAGAAAATCAAGGCTACAAAAGCGATTTTTATGCAGATGTTATTGGACGTGTTGGAGGGGCATTTTTGCTTACAAATTCCGTTCAAGTTGATGCCTCTTTTACGTTCAATGCCAAAACCACCCCAGTAGTTTTGTATGGAAGTGCGGGAATCTCTTGGCGTTTTGACGAAAATTATAAAGCCGTTATGCTAAAAGTTGAATCAAAAGAAAGTAAAAAACAAAAAGCAAGAGATAAAATATTAAAAGATTTAGAAAAAAAATCTAACAAAAAGAAAAAAAAATCAGAAAAATCAGCAATTGAAACGCCAACAATAAGATAATGATTGAAATAAAAGAAGTCAAAAGCAAAAAAGAGATGTTGGATTTTGTGAAATTTCCATTTTTATTATACAAAACCAATCCATTTTGGGTGCCACCAATTATCAATGACGAGCTCGAAACGTTTGACAAAAGCAAAAACCCCGCTTTTGATAATGCCGAAGCTACTTTTTTTGTGGCTTTAATAAACCAAAAAATTGTTGGTAGAATTGCCGTTATTATCAATTGGGACGAAGTAAATTTTCAACAAAAAAAGAAAGTTCGATTTGGTTGGTTTGATGTTATAGATGATATTGAAGTAACCCGAAAACTGGTTGAAAAAGCAGTAGAAATTGGCAAAAAAAAACAACTCGAATATATGGAAGGCCCTATGGGATTTTCAAATCTTGACAAAGTAGGCGTTATGACCGAGGGGTTTGACCATATTGGCACGATGATTACTTGGTATAATCATCCTTATTATGCCACACATTTTGAAAAATTGGGTTTTGTTACCGAAAAAGAGTACCATGAAAACAAATTTCCTTTTGAAAATGTAAAATTAGAATTTTTTGATAAAGCCCAGGAATTGATCAAAAAAAGATACCAATTGACACCAATAAATTTTACAAAAACAAAGGATGTGTTGCCTTATACAGACAAAATGTTTGATTTGTTTAACGCTTCTTATGCAAATTTGTCTTCGTTTGTGGCTATTTCGGAAGTTCAAAAAGAGTATTTCAAAAAAAAATATTTGCATTTTATAAATCCAGAATACATCAAATATGTAGAAGATAAATTGGGCAATTTGGTAGCATTTGCAATAGTAATGCCAAGTTTTTCTGAGGCTTTACAAAAAGCAAATGGCAAATTATTTCCATTCGGAATGTGGCATTTGTTGCAAGCAAGGAAGCATAGCAAAGAAGTTGTTTTTTATCTCATTGGTGTGCATCCTGACTATCAAAACAAAGGCGTTACGGCCATATTATTCAAAGAATATCATACCACTTTTAGCAAAAAAGGCATTCAAACTTGCATCCGAACACCAGAATTAGCAGATAATTTGGCAATACAATTGCTGTGGCGAAATTTTCATCCTGTGATTCATTGCAAGCGAAAAACTTTTAGAAAACCAATATAATTCAATACGAAAATTCAATAAAAATGTTTACTTTTGTAAGCAATTTAAAAAAATAAAAATGGCAGCAATAACATTAGGTGGCAACCCAATTAACACCGTTGGAACATTACCAACAAAAGGGACAACTTTGACAGATTTTTCGCTTACAAAAACTGATTTATCTATAGCAACCAAATCGAGTTTTGAAGGTAATAGACTGGTTTTGAATATTTTTCCGAGTATTGATACAGGAACATGTGCAGCTTCGGTAAGAAAATTTAACGAAAAAGCTGGAGCATTAAAAAACACTAAAGTTTTGTGCATTTCACGAGATTTACCCTTTGCCCAAGCTCGTTTTTGTGGTGCAGAAGGCTTAGAAAATGTAATGAATTTATCGGATTTTAGAGATGGTAGTTTTGGAAACGCATTGGGATTGACCATCGCTGATGGCGTTTTGGCAGGATTACATTCGCGTGTTGTAATAGTTGTAGATATTGACGGAACTATATTATATAGCGAACAAGTTGGCGAAATTGCAGACGAACCAAATTATGATGCCGCATTAGCTGTTTTGTCATAAACCAAAATAAAAATAGCTTTTAGGTAATAAAAATCATGAAAAAAGACACCAATTTTATTTCCGGAAGAATCAAAAGTGTGCAATTTGCTGTTTATGGCGCATACAAATTAATCACCACCGAACATAGTATCATGGCACAAACTTCGATTGGAGTTTTGCTCACAACCGCTGGGTTTTGGTTTGGAATTTCAAAAACAGAATGGCTTTTTCAAACCCTGGCCTTCGGGCTGGTTTTGAGCATTGAAGGATTAAATACCGCCATCGAAAAAATGGCAGATTTTGTGCATCCCGATTTTCACGAAAAGATAGGCTTTATCAAAGATATTGCCGCAGGAGCCGTTTTTTTTGCTGCTATGACCGCCATTTTTATTGGATTTATTATTTATGCACCATTATTATTATGATTATAAAATAGCATATTGCTTAAAATTTTTTATTTTTACGAATTAATAAACAAGAATGGCAAAAACAATAAAAAAAGAAACTCCCGAAAAGAAAAAATCTGATGTAGATGCTAAAAAATCTTTTGGAATAAACAAACAACAGCAAATTTTGCTTGGTAGCATATTGATTTTGTTTGCCGTATCTATGTTTGTAGCCTTCGCTTCATTTTTTGTGTATGGTCAAAATGACCAAAGTGCCATTTCGCATTTTGGAAATAGAAATACAACTGTAGAAAATTGGCTAGGAAAATTTGGTGCTTTTCTGGCAGATATTTTTGTGTTCAAAGGATTTGGGGTTGCGTCATTTTTGTTTGTAAGGCTCTTTTTTGTAACCGGAACCTACCTCCTACTCGATTTATCACTCAAAAAACTTAAAACAACTTGGTTTTGGGATTTGTTTGCCGTGATCATTATTTCTATTATTTTTGGTTTTTTTGCGCCATTTTTACCAGAATTGGGTGGGACTGTTGGGTTTGAAATGAATCTCTTTTTGCAAGATTATACAGGAAAAGCTGGAACGATTTTGGTTTTGACATTAGGTTTGATTATTTATTTAATATTCAAAATAAAAATATCTCCCGAAAAAATTCATGCTTTTTTTGAAACTCGAAAAAAAGAATTTGATACAGATTTAAGCACCCTTAACCCTACAAAACCAGTTGTAGAAAGCGGTTATAATCTTGAAGAATTTGCTGTATCAGATGAATTTGAACCTGAAATAGTTACAGAAAAAAAACCAAAATCGCAATTTGAAATAAACAAAGAAGATCTAAAACCAACTATTAATAACGCTTCCGAACTTATTTTGGAGCCCACATTGAAAGAGTTACCGATGGAAGTAACCCTGCCAATATTAGAACCTATCGAAGATACTTTTGTCATCGAAAAAGTTGAAGAAGAGGATATTATCGAAGAAAATTTGGCGTCACGATTGGTAGCAGATTTCGGTCTTTTTGATCCTAC
>JAYTNQ010000219.1:0-3939 GCA_043748255.1 Bacteroidota bacterium | reverse complement strand
GATAGTGATGCTGTTTTTGAATATCTTGATGGAATATTGGGTACTCCATAATGAATCACATTGTTTTTTACGAAAGTAGGATTTTCATGGGTTGTTACTTCGGAAGTTTCAAAGCAGCCTCCAGTATCGATGCTCACATCTACTATTACGGCTCCGTTTTTCATGTTTTCGACCATCGTTTCGGGCACCACTACGGGGCATCTTTCTTTGCCACGCATGGCTCCAATAGCTACATCACAACGGCGAAGTGCTTTGAATAATGCTTTTTGTTGAAGAGTTGAGGTAAAAATACGTTGGTTTAAGTTGTTTTGCAATCGGCGCAATTTGGTGATTGAATTGTCAAATACTTTTACGCTTGCGCCCAATCCTATGGCGGTTTTTGCAGCAAATTCGCCCACGGTACCTGCGCCTATGATAACCACTTCGGTTGGTGGCACGCCCGTAATATTACCAAAAAGCAATCCTTTTCCAATTTGGTTGTTGATCATTAATTCTGCGGCAATCAGTATTGATGCTGTTCCGGCTATTTCGCTCAACGATTTTACGGCGGGATAGGTGCCATCATCGTCTTTTATAAATTCAAAGGCAAGAGCTGTAATTTTTTTCTTTCGTAAAGCTTCTATATAGCTATTTTGTAGTGTTTTGAGTTGTAGGGCCGAGATCAAAATGGCTTCGTGTTGCATCATTTCAATTTCGGTAATTGTTGGTGGTTCTACTTTGAGGAGCATTTGGCAGGCAAAAACTTTTTTGAGGTCTTGTGTGATTTGTGCCCCGGCTTCGCTATATTCGTTGTCGCTGTATCCTGCACTTTGTCCTGCACCAGATTCCAACAATATATGGTGGCCGTTTGCTACCAAAGAGTTTACAGCATCAGGTGTCAAACAAATACGGCGCTCTTGATGGCTACTTTCTTTTGGAATTCCAATAAAAAGTTGGCTTTTGTGTTGTCTTACTTCTAGTTTTTCTTCTTGTGGCAACAGTTGTTGTGCTGTAAATGGTGAAAATGACATAGCTGGTTTGATAAAAATAGTTGTCGAAGTTATAAAAAAAAACTGATATTTGATTTTTTTTATATTTTAAATTTGCAAAACAGCTTTTATTATGACTTTCAAATTCTAATATTGGTTTTTGTTTTTGTAGCCTGATTCGCCAGGTTTGATAAAAACGGTTTGTCGTTTTTGTACAGTTATTTTTGGCAAACTTGCATGCTCAGTTTTGTCTGAAGGGGCGATAAGTTGTTGCAATTCTATGATTTCAAAATCGGTTAAATCTCGAAATCTACCTACTGGAATATCTAATGAAATGTTGATAATTCTGATTCGCTTTAAAGCGGTGACTTCATATCCCAAAAACTCGCACATACGTCTAATTTGACGGTTTAATCCTTGAGTTAGCACTATTTTGAAAATGGTTTTGCTTATTTGTTCGACTTTACATTTTCGAGTAATCGTATCTAAAATAGGTACGCCATTTCCCATTTTTTGAATAAATCTGTCAGTGATTGGTTTGTTCACCGTTACGGTATATTCTTTTTCGTGGTTGTTGCGGGCACGTAGAATTTTGTTTACAATATCGCCGTCATTGGTCATAAATATTAAGCCTTCTGATGCTTTGTCTAATCTTCCTATGGGAAAAATTCGTTTGGGATGGTTGATATAATCCACAATATTGTGCTTAACGTCTAGGTTTGTGGTACATTCTATTCCAACGGGTTTGTTGAAGGCAAGATAAATTAATTTTTCGTTTTGTTCTCGAATGAGCTTGCCGTCTATTCTGACAATGTCGGTCATACTTACTTTTGTTCCCATTTCAGGAATTTTCCCGTTTAGGGTTACCCGACCTTCCGATATAAGTTTGTCTGCCTCTCGACGAGAGCAAAATCCAGTTTCGCCTATAAATTTGTTGAGTCTTTTTAGCGTTTCTTCCATAAGGCAAATATACATGAATTTCAAAACCAAAAATCAAATCAGCTTGGATTATGTTGATAAAAAAAATGTTTGATTTATTTTTGAAATTCATGTATATTTGCCTCCAAGTTGCTTATTATTTTTTAAGGTTTCTGAACTGATTTTTGAATTTAATTTTTATCTAAATTCGATTCTGGTTTTTGTCTAAATTTTGATTCTGTAGTTTGTTTTTTCGACATTAAACTTTTGAAGTTAGCATCTCTTGTTTTTTAGAAAGCAAAAAACACGCAATACTTAACAATATCAAGGAATGTTCAAAAACTTGTGCGTTTGAAGCGAGATGCGCCACAAGGGATTTTGCATCACATAATCTACAATAAGCGGTGTGATTTCGTCTTTTTTGCTCCACTCTGGTTGTAAAAAAAGTATAGCGTTTGGATTCACTTTTTGGGCCTGCTCTTCGGCAAAAACAAAGTCGTGCTTGTTGTGGATAATGACTTTGAGTTCGTTTGCAGCATCATAAACGGTTTGGGTTGGGAGTTTGTTTTTTTTTGGAGAAAGACAAATCCAGTCCCAATTTCCGGTGAGTGGATAGGCACCCGAGGTTTCTATATGAATACTTATGTTTTGAGTATGAAGTATGTTCGTTATTGGGTTCATGTTCCACATCAGTGGCTCGCCTCCAGTAACAACAACAGTATTGGCATATTTTTTGGCGGTTTCTACAATTTGTCCGATAGCGGTTGGAGGATGTGATTCGGCATTCCAACTTTCTTTGACGTCGCACCAATGACAGCCCACGTCGCAGCCGCCAATTCTGATAAAATAAGCTGCCGTTCCCGTATGAAATCCTTCGCCTTGAATGGTATAAAAAGCTTCCATCAAAGGAAGCATCGTGCCGTTTTCGACTGCTAATTGTGTTTCTTTTGATAACATTTTGAAAAAATTAAAGTGCAAATATAGTTGTTTTGGAGCTTTTTATGGTGAATAGCGGCAGTTGATTGTTGCTTTGTTGTAAAAAAAACTGGTATATCAAAAGTGTTTTGAACTGATTATCAATTATTTTCAAAAATAAAGCGCCAAATAATTTTTCGTATAAAAATAAAGATTATATTTGCGCATTATAAATTTTATTACAATTACAATGCGTACAGGTACAGTTAAATTTTTCAATGAATCAAAAGGTTACGGATTCATTACAGACGAGGAAACAGGAAAAGACATTTTTGTTCATGCATCAGGCATCCGTGCCGAAGAATTGCGCGAAGGTGACCGAGTAAGTTTTGAAGAAGAAGAAGGTAGAAAAGGTAAAGTTGCAGCTCAAGTTGCAGTTTTAGAAGACTAAAATATAAAGATTATTTTTGTTACCTATTGAAAGCAAAACGTTCCGATTTATTTCGGAACGTTTTTTTTTTATAGCTGTTTCGCTAATAACAAAATTAAAAAAATAGTTGTAATTTTGTGTTTTATATAGACCTTAATGTTGTTTCCAAAAAATTTATTAGAAAAACTCCAGCAACGAAAGCAAAACCATGCTTTTCGGGAACTTACTTTGTCAAAGGATTTGATAGATTTTGCTTCAAATGATTATCTTGGTTTTGCAAAAAGCGAATCCCTTTTTGAACAAACACAACAATTTTTGCGACAAAATAATTGGCAACAAAACGGAGCGACCGGCTCACGACTGATTTCTGGTCATCATGCTATTTTTGAAATTACAGAAAAAAAACTCGCCGATTTTCATGGATTTCCGACGGCGCTTTTGTTCAATTCTGGCTATGATGCCAATGTAGGTTTTTTTGGTTGTGTGCCACAACGTCATGATATTGTGCTATTTGATGCGCTTTGTCACGCCTCGATTAGAGATGGAATTGCTCATGGAAACGCAAAATCGTTCAAATTTGAACACAATGATTGGCAGGATTTGGAGCGATTGATTTTGAAAATTAAAACCACAACTATACTTACAAATCTTGAAATCTATGTAGTCACTGAAAGTATTTTTTCGATGGATGGCGATGCTCCAAATTTG
>JAYTNQ010000218.1:0-10336 GCA_043748255.1 Bacteroidota bacterium | reverse complement strand
CAATGGCGAAAATGGTTTTTTAGAAAACCCCAAAAGTCATCAAGCGTTTGCCGAAAAAATGAATATTTTGTTAGCAAATAGCGAATTATGTACTAATTTTGGCATTGCAGCCCGCAAAACTGCCGTGAGAAAATTTGGAATCGAGAGTGTAAGTGTTCAAAATATTAATTTTTATAAATCTGTAATTCTACAAAAAAATGAAGCTGAATTTTGAAAAACTAATCAATTCCAAAGGCGAAATCATTTATTATATTGGTAACCCAAATTTGAGCAAATTAGAAATGCTATCTATTGGATGTGGCGATGTTTGGCACAGTTCTTTAGATCAGGGTTTTGCAAATGCTTTTTCGGAAATTGTTTATCAATCTGCGTTATATTGGTATATAAACGATTTTGAAAATCAATCAGAATGTGTTAGTTGGCGTATCAATCCAAATGCGTTTGCAGTTCGCAAGAGTGTATGGGAAACATTGGGAGGCTTTGATCAAGATTTTGAAAATTTACAGATGCAAGCTCTTGATTTTGGATATCGCTGCAACCGGTTTTTGGGAGCCGTAACCCTATTTGAAACAGATTTGTTTGAAAATAAAGAACAAGTTCAAATTAATATTTGTGCTAAAGACCGCTATGTTTTTTATCGAAAAAACTTCAAAATTATGCACTCATTTTTAATGCTTTTTAGAATTGGATTTTGGAAAATAAAGGAGTGGCAAGCATTACATTTTGCTTATAAAAATTATTCGAAAAGAACACTTAACAATTTTGTTTTACCCAAAAAATTAAAGCCTTTAGTTGGTAATCCAACAGTGAGTTATATTATTCCAACGATGTTGCGACAAGAATTTACAGCACAATTACTATCTGATTTGGCCGCACAGTCACTAATTCCAAAACAGGTAATAATCGTAGATGCTACCCCAACTGATAAAAGAAAAAGTAGTATTTACGGAAATCAATATCCATTTGAATTACAAGTTCACTGGCAAAAAAGTAAAGGAAGCTGCCGTGCTCGAAATGAAGCAATTGCTTGTTGTACTTCTGATTATATTATTTTTGGAGATGACGATATTAGGATCGGGTCAGAATTTGTATCCAATCACATTCGGTTTTTGCAAACCAATAATGCTGATGCTTGCAACGGTCTTGATATTCAAGCAGATCATTATGAACAAAATTTAAAAGATTTGGATTTAAAATTACTTAAAATAGGCCCCGACAGATTGATTGCAGGCTGTGCACAATCATTCAGTAATGCCAATTCGTGTGTAGCAAGAAAATGGGTTAATAAATTGGTAGGTAACGATGTGAATTTTGACGGAGGATATGGAGAAGATAGTGATTTTGGTATGGCTTTGACCAAAATAGGGGTCACCGTTTTATACAACCCTTTTTCTGTAAATTTGCATCTAAAACCCCCTCTTGGAGGCTATCGTTTTTGGGGATCTCAAGCCAAAATTTTAGGAAAAAAACGCAAATCCCAACCATGGGAAATAGATGTGCCTGTGAGGTGGGTTAAACCTGTTCCTAGTCCCACTGTTATGTATGGAATCCTAAAAAACTTTAATGCAAAGCAGTTAATAGAATACAAATACAAACATTTTTTTCACTACTTATTTAAGGGTTCCAAAATTGGTATTGCTTATCGAATTTTACGAATTCCGTATAAATTGGTTCAATTTGAACGCTCTGTATTTTATGCCAAAAAATTAATCAACAGAGGAATAAAATTGGATTAGAAAAATAAAAATCATAAGAAAATACATAAAGACGACATATAATTTATAAAATCCTAAATTTATTCGGCATAAATAAATTTTTGAATCCGACAATAAAAAAAATATTTATTTCGTATATTTGATAAAAAAATGCGCTGGACATTTACCCAAAAACCAAACATTGACCTTTCAGACCAACTTGCTGCTTCGCTTCAAATTGCCCCTATTTTTGGGCAATTGTTGATGCAAAGAGGGGTTACAAATTTTGAAGAAGCAAAAGCATTTTTTAGACCATCTTTATCAAATTTGCACGACCCCTATTTGATGAAAGACATGGAAAAAGCCGTTTTTAGAATTGAAAATGCCATCAAAAATAACGAAAACATCATGATTTTTGGCGATTATGATGTAGATGGCACAACGGCAGTTTCGTTGGTGTCGAGCTATTTAAAAACCTACTATTCAAACATAACAACTTATATTCCAGATAGATACAATGAGGGCTACGGCATTTCGTATCAAGGAATTGATTTTGCCAAAGACAATGGGATTTCATTGATAATTGCGCTTGATTGCGGCATCAAATCTATCGATCATGTGGCTTATGCCAAACAAAAAAATATCGATTTCATTATCTGTGACCACCATCGACCAGGTGATTTTCTACCCAATGCAGTAGCCGTTTTGGACCCAAAAAGAGACGATTGTGAGTATCCGTATGATGAGTTGTGTGGTTGTGGAATTGGTTTCAAACTCATTCAAGCTTTGGGGCAAAATAGAAATCAAAACATAGAAGTTTTAAAAGAATATCTCGATTTAGTAGCCACTGCAATTGCAGCAGATATTGTGCCTATGACTGGCGAAAACAGGGTTTTGGCGCATTTTGGCCTTCAGGTTATCAACGCAAATCCACGTCCCGGAATTAAGGCACTCGTTTTTCAGGTCAAAAAAAAGTGGCTCGATATCACCGATGTAGTATTTATTATTGCACCACGTATCAACGCTGCGGGACGCATCAAGCATGGCAATGAAGCTGTTGCACTGCTATCGGAATTTGATTTTGAACAAGCCCAACAATATGCTAAAGAAATAGAAAATTATAATGCAGAGCGGAAAGATTTAGACAAACAAATTACCATTGAGGCACTAGCTCAAATAATTGATAATCAAGAAGAAAAATGTTTTTCGACAGTAGTATTTAACCCAAATTGGCACAAAGGCGTCATTGGAATTGTAGCCTCACGATTGATAGAAACTTATTATCGCCCCACACTGGTTTTTACACAAAGTGGCGACAAATTGGCAGCCTCGGCTCGCTCTGTCAAAGGATTTGATGTGTATAATGCCATTGAAGGATGTGCTCAATATTTAGAACAATTTGGCGGACATAAATATGCAGCAGGTATGACTTTGAAACCAGAAAATTATCAAAAATTTAAAAATGCTTTTGAAGCGATAGTCAAAAAAACCATGCCAGAAGCCTTGCGCTTTCGCGAAATTGAAGTCGATGCCGAAATTAAATTTGAAGACATCACCCCAAAATTTGTTAGAATACTCAAACAATTTGAACCATTTGGACCACTGAATATGACACCCGTATTTTGTGCTAAAAAAATTAAGGACAGCGGTTTTGGTAAGCCGATTGGCAAAAACAATGAGCATTTGAAGCTTTTTTTGAAGCAAAACATCACAAATGGAATTCCTGCCATAGGATTTGATTTAGGAAAAAAATGGAAAAAAACAACTGATAATCAAACTTTTGACACATTATTTTGCATTGATGAAAACGAATGGAATGGCGAAATTTCGTTGCAACTTCGATTAAAAGATATTGAATAAAATCATCAAAAGCTATATTGAAACTACAACCTTTACTACCCATAGAAAAAATAAAGGGCTGAAAATTTGTTAAAATTGTTGAAATTAATATATTTGCAACTCAAATTATCAAATGTATGAAACCTACAAGAATTTTAATTTGGCTGCTAACCGCATTGGTTTGTATGCCATCTTTTTCACAAAAAAAATCAATTGACGCAACATTAGCCAAAGGTAAAATCAATATTGATGGTAAATTTTCAGAGCCCTCATGGGCAGATGCGCCAATTGCTACAGATTTTATCATGTTTTCTCCAGACAACGGAAAGCCAATTGGCCAGGATCGAAAAACCGAAGTTAAGGTGTTATATGACAATGAAGCCGTATATATATCTGCAACGATGTATGATGATGAACCCTCAAAAATTTTAAAAGAAATTACCCAGCGAGACAATATTGGAGCGCAAGATATTTTTGGTGTTTTTATAAATGGATTTAATGATGGGCAACAAGATTTTCAATTTTTTGTAAGCGCTTCTGGAGTTCAAATCGACAAATTGGCATTAGAAGATGGATTTGTAAATCCTGAAAATTATAACCAAAATTTTACTTGGGATGCTATTTGGGAATCTGCAGTGAAAATCACCAATTTTGGTTGGACCGCCGAAATGAAGATTCCTTATGCAGCTCTTCGCTTTTCTGGTGCCAAAAGTCAAACTTGGGGTATCAATTTCTACAGAAATATCATGCGTGACAACCATAGTTTTACATGGAATCCTATCGACAAAAACATCAAATCTACAAGAACCCAAAACGGACTTTTGCAAGGTTTGAACAATATCAAAACACCTACAAGATTGTTTTTTATACCTTATACCTCATATTATTATGAAAAAAATCAAGATGGATCAGAGAATAAATTCAAGGCTGGTTTGGATTTAAAATATGGCATCAACGACTCATTTACGGTAGATGCTATTTTGGTTCCCGATTTTGGTCAAACAAAATTTGATAATGTAGTCAAAAATTTAGGCCCCTATGAGCAAGTTTATTCAGAAAACAGGGCTTTTTTTACTGAAGGAGCCAACCTGTTTGGTCGTGGTGGCATGTTTTATTCACGACGAATTGGTGGAACGCCAAAATTTGTAAACCAAGCGTATGACCCACAAACAGAAACCATAATCAATCAACCCGCAACGGTCAATATGCTTAATGCAACTAAATTATCAGGGCGTACAAAAGGTGGGCTTGGTATTGGGATTCTAAATGCCGTGACCGAAACAACCTATGCCGATATCAAAAATGATGCTACTGGATTGATTCGAAAAGCGGTTATTGAACCACTTACAAATTATAATGTTTTGGTTTTAGATCAAAGATTTCATCAAAACTCAGTTTCATTAGTGAATACAAACGTTAGCAGAGCTGGAAATTTTCGAGATGCCAATGTGACGGGTTTGATGTATAATTTGAATAACAAAAGCAATTCTTACAATCTTTATGGTGATTTTAAATACAGCTATATCAACACATTTGTTCCAATTGATGGGTTTAAAACAGCGATAAATTTAGAAAAAACAAGCGGTCAAAATAGATTTTGGACTTATGTGAAATATATTTCAGATGGATTTGACATTAATGATTTGGGGTATAATAATCAAAATAATTTTCAAAATTATTATGCTGAATATACCTATATGATTTTGAACCCAACCAAGGTTTTTAATACATTTCAATTTAGCTTAAAAGGCAATTTAGAATTACAAAACAATACGAGCAAAATTCAAGAAAATACAATTGTAGCAAGTATTATGGCTACTTCTTTACGAAATGACTTTTATCAAGTAGAACTACTCGCAAATCCAAAAGAGTCTTTTGATTTTTATGCCCCTCAAACAAAAGGAAGGTATTCCTATATCCCAAAAGCAGCCAGCGGATTGTTGTTATATTCTTCCAATTATAACGATCCTTTAGCAGTTGATTTTAAAATAAATGCCAAGAAATATGACGAAGAAAAGCGTATTGAATATGGCGCTTATTTCAGCCCACGCTTTAGAGCAAATGATCGGGTATTATTGATATATACCTTGGATTGGAATCGGTATATGAACGACAGAGGCTTTATTGGAAGCGATGCAAACGATATTTACTATGTTCAACGTGATGTAAAAACCGTTAGTAATGAATTTTCCGGAAAATATGCTATCAACAACAAATCGACCATCAATTTGTCTGTTCGCCATTATTGGTTGACTACATTGAATAGTAATTTTTTCACTTTAAACCAAGATGGTTACCTTGAAAAATCGATTTTTGTTGATGGTTTGAACGACAATTTTAACGCATGGAATTTTGATTTATCTTATTCGTGGTGGTTTGCACCTGCAAGTCAAATATCTATTTTGTATAGAAATAATGCGATCTCTTATAAAAATGAAGTTGACAAGGATTTTGGGAATAATCTAAAAAATATGTTTGACACCAATTTGAATAACATTTTCTCTATTAGTTGCCGCTATTATATTGATTATAACAGCATTAAGCACAAGTTTTAATGCTGTTTTTATCTTACCAAAGTGAAATTTCCCTTAAAAATTCGACCGTCTTTGCGATACACCACAAACCAATAATCGTCTGCAGGCAAAGGATAATTATTATAAATTCCATCCCAGCCTATAGTGTTTGCATACATTTTGGTCAATAATTTTCCAAATCTATCATAAATTTGAACCCAAATACCTTGTTCAAAATTAGAAAATTTGATGCGCCAACGATCATTTGAACCATCGTTATTTGGGGTGAAAAATTTATCATAATTCAACAAAACTTGGTCTTGAAAGACCGTTCCACAGTACAAATCTTTTACATATACACGATACAAATCTGGTTTTAGATTATTAAAAACATTACTACTTTGATAATTGATATTGTCTAATGAAAAACTATAATTTCCTGTTCCAGTATATTTAACCGTCATCGAATTGGTGTCTGTTGTCCAATCTTGCACTTCTATACCATCAATTTTGGCCAATCCTGAGGCCAAAACCGTAAAGCTTTGATTTGTTTCACAAAACAATCCTCCAGGATAAATATTTTGAATTTTTACCGAATAGGATCCGGCTGAAGTCACTGTTATGGTCGATGTAGTTTCGCCTGTTGACCATATATAACTTGAAAAACCTGGGTCAACAGACAAATATTGACTTGAACCATCGCAAATTGTAGTTTGTTGAGGGGCTGTTACTATTGGTTCGTGACCAACAATGAGCAAAAATTTAGTGGTATCATGACACAATCCTATATAATTGTGATCTACTCTAACAAAAATTGGCTGTGGATTTATTGTGCTAGTAAAATGTGTTGGATTTGTAATTTTATTGGTGCCTGTATCTGCCTCTACTTGGGTCAAATAATAGGTTATCGAATAAATGGTTGGATCTTGCCCAGACAAAACTGTTGTGTTTTGAGCTGTTAAATCAAATACATCCGTAATTTGCGGAGCAGGTTTACAGACTAGCGTATTAGGAATGTTTTGATTGGCCGAAACCAATTTGGGTAGTGCTCCAACATTCAAAAAAATAGGTAAAGTCTTACAAGCATCTGTAACCAAAAACCGGTATAAGCCTGATGTCAATCCTGTAAAAACATTACTGTTTCCGTTATTATAAACAAATGGATTTCCGTCTTTTTGATCTATCGAAAAATTGTATGGAGGTGATCCCAACACGTCTATCACAATACTCGAACT
Source organism: Bacteroidota bacterium (assembly GCA_043748255.1). Lineage (GTDB taxonomy): Bacteria > Bacteroidota > Bacteroidia > Flavobacteriales > Flavobacteriaceae > Flavobacterium. The sequence continues at coordinate 3,055 of JAYTNQ010000218.1, read as the reverse complement.
ACCTGAGCCACCCGCACAATTTAAGGAATATCCTCCTACAATAGTTAAGTCTCCCGTAAAATCAAAATCATCTAACTCTTCTATACAATCTTTCAAAGATTTGTTGACCGTTGTGCCAAGCGGACCTGGCAAATAGGTGATAAAACTTTTAATAATTTTGAATTTGCCAACATAAGGTATGTTAATTGTTGTAAACAAATTTTGCAATTCCTCGGCGTTTGTTGCTGTTGGTGGGACTGAAATGTCGGTGTATAAGACACCCGTTACAGGATTTCCCCAACCCCCTGGATACTGTTTTACCAACCAATATTTTGCAGCAGAATTGGTCGCGGTATTGCTGGTGTCGTTCATTGCAATTTCAAAAGTACCACAATTACGATTTATAGTAAATCCGTTTTGAGTACGATCATATCCAACCACTGTAATTGTAATGTTTTGTTGGGTAAAACAAATATCAGTAGCCGAGAATGTATAATTACCGGGAGGCAAATCTACCAAAAAAAGCTTGCTGCGGTAATCTAATTCCGATGTAACATTAAAGGGCATTGGGTGTGTCAATTTATAAGCAGCAGGCGCATCGGTCATCTGAACATTGTTCAATTTGCCATTTATACTATACAAAAAAATGGTGCCCAAACCAAAAGTACAACTTGGCAAAGTGCTTACATTAAACCCATTAAGAGGTGCAGGTTGAAATACTGGGATTTTTAAATTATTGACAGGATAAATATTGCCACATTCATCTGTGACAGTTAGATTGTAAAATCCTAACGGTAAGTTGGTTACTCGCAATCCACCATAAATCAAATTGTCGATATAGTTGGTTACATCTGTTGGCACTGCCGTAGTATATGCTGATGGGCCACTCAAAATGGTGGCTGAAACAATGTGGTGTGGCGAAGGGACTTTTACAGACAAAATACCAAAATTTGGATCTGAACAACCATTGTTTGACCCATAAAAATTTGCATTTTTTGGTTCAACTTTAATCTCATACGAAGAAGAAATTGCTGTTCTGTTACAAGCATCTGTAATTTGAACCTGATAAAAACCGTTTGGTACTGTTGCATTGACCATTCCATAAGAAACTGTTGAATTTCCAAACGGCCCTAAATTTGAGGCATTAAAATTTCCTGGAACAAAACCGGTTGGAGCAGTTAAAAAAATAATGTTGTAAGGTGGTGTGAAATTGCCAACCAAAATATTGAGTGTTTTATTGTCACACAAATCTTTGGTATCTGTCAACCCAACCACAGGCTTTGAATCAACAACATTCAGGGTGCTACTGCAGGTTCTGCTACAATTATCAATAATCTGAATATCATAGGTATAGGGTTGGTTGATATATAATGTGACCGGCAATGACAAAACATTTTGATCTGGCAAACCATTTGGAATCGTTTGGGTTGAATTTACAATAGTTCCGTTTGGTTCATGCACCGTATAATTTACTGTTAGTGGGTAGCTCAAGCTGCCTGCTGAAGGTGTAACCGTATTCATTGCAGTAGAAGCCGAACAACTTATCGCATTTGCCGGAAAAGAAACGCCACTAACATTTATAGAAGCAGCCGATAAAACCAAGTTGCGCACCTTGTCTTCGGTAGCATTGCAACCATCTTTTACACGTATAGTATAGGTACCTGAAGGCAAACCCAAAAAAATATTACTGCTTTGGTAACCCGTAGTTACAGGGCCAGCAATAATTTGATAGGCTATAGGATTACCAGCAGTTACATTGACTACGATACCACCTGTGAGGCTACAATTGGCAGCAGGATTGTCTGAAAGATTAAAAGATAAAGGCGATATTTGGTTAATTATCGTCACATCTTGTGTCGCTTGATTTGAAATAGCTCCCAATATTTGAGTGACTACAACCCTATAATTACCCGCCTGCAAACCAATAGCGTTGGCCAATCCAGATACAGGCGTTGTTGTGTTTGGAAGTTTAAAAACATTATATGTGATTGTTGATCCGGCGGTAGTTCCAGATAATGTTGAAACAATTGCGCCATTCCCCAAGCAAGTTTCGTTGGTAGCCACGGCGTTCAACGAAAAGGCCGCTAATTGCGCATTTGCATTTATAAAAAACAAACCAAAAAATAATATCCAAAAATGATGAAATTTCATAATAAATAATTAAAAAATGTAAGTAAAACAAAATTGATGTTAAAATCAAAAAAATTTACCCAAAAAATAATACACCAACAAATATAAGTTATTTTTGTTTTTAAAAAAAGGAATGCGTAAAAGTTGCACTCATAAATTTTTAAAAGCAATCAAACTACTGTAAACATTGAAAAAAAATCAGAATATTTCAAAAAAAAGATTCGTTTTTCAATCTCAACCAATCATCTCAACCATCGTTTTCGTGGCTTTGTGTTTAAAATTTAACATCAATACCAGCCATAAAATTAATACCTGCTTGCGGAAAATAACTCATATAATTATCGCCATACAAATAAGCATTTGAAACATATTTAGTATTCAAAAAATTATGAATTATTCCAGAAAAGTCAATCGAATTACAGATTTTTTTTGGTTTTAAAGTATAATTAAAATTAAAATCCAAAACTGAATATGCTTTTAATTTTGTAGATTCAAGATCAAAATTGCCAGCAAATTGAGACCCTACAAACTTGGCAGCAATAGCCATTTCTAATCCAACTTTAGGCTTGAAAATTAAAATCGAACTTCCTACAAAATTGGGCGAAAAAGCAATATCTGTGTTTTCAAACGTTGAAATCCCCAGCAAATATTGTGTGATTTTATTGCGGCTAAAACTACAATTCTGATTCAATTCTATTTTTTTTGAAAATCTAAAATTACAATCAAACTCAATTCCAGAGCGATAACTTTGGGCTACATTGGCTCTAATTTCGTTGCCAACGGCATCAAGTTCGCCCGTTTTTATCAACTGGTTTTGATAAGTCATGTTATACAAATTGGCGTTAATTTTGATATTTTTTGAATTAAATCGCCATCCCAATTCAAAATCGTCAAGCGACTCAAATGCTGGTTTTCCGTTTTCAAAATCAATACGGTTGGGTTCGCG
>JAYTNQ010000217.1:0-1424 GCA_043748255.1 Bacteroidota bacterium | reverse complement strand
GGCAATACCCAATAAGCCAACCAAGGACGACCCATGTGAATAATTGGAAATAATCCTGCTTGAATAACAGAAAATATAGTCATTGCTTCGGCAGATCGGTTGATAGCCATTCTCCATTTTTGACGAAATAGTAACAGAACCGCAGAAATCAATGTTCCAGCATGCCCAATTCCAACCCACCAAACAAAGTTTGTAATATCCCATGCCCAACCAACTGTTTTGTTGAGACCCCAGGTACCAATTCCGGTTGAGATGGTATATATTATGCAGCTCAATCCCCAAAGGAATGCGGCTAATGCGATTGAAAATACAATCCACCATTGTTTGTTGGCTCTTCCTTCTACAGGGGCAGCAACATCTACTGTTACATCATGATAAGATTTATCACCGATAACAAGGGGTTTTCTAATGGGTGCTTCGTAGTGAGACGACATAATCCTTTTTATTGTTTAATATTAATTTTTATTTTCTAAAATCAATCTTATGACTGAATATTTTTATGTATTTCTAACTTTTACGTGATACATCACATTTGGTTTTGTACCTACATGTTCTAATAAGTGATACATTCTATCCTCTTCCAAAAGCGAGGCTACCTGGCTTTCTTTGTCATTAACATCGCCAAAAATCATTGCTCCGGTTGAACATGCACTTGAGCAGGCCGTTTGAAACTCGCCATCTTTAATGATTCTTCCTTCTTTTTTGGCAGTCAAAATGGTCATTTGCGTTTTTTGAATACACATCGAACATTTTTCCATAACTCCACGTGAACGAACATTGACATCTGGATTTAGTACCATACGCCCCAAATCATCATTCATATTATAATCAAACTCGCTATTTTTATTATACAAAAACCAGTTAAACCTTCGTACTTTATAAGGGCAGTTGTTAGCACAATATCTTGTTCCAACACAACGGTTGTAAGCCATTTGATTTTGCCCTTGACGCCCATGAGAGGTTGCCGCAACAGGACAAACCGTTTCGCAGGGTGCATGGTTGCAATGTTGACACATTACCGGCTGAAAAGCTACTTGTGGATTTTGTGCAGCAAGTTCCATTTCGCCAAAACCTCCTAAAGAACCTTTTTTACCAAAAAGACCATCAAAATTATCTTTCTTATCATCATCTTCAGCAAAAGTTGCTTCTGACGAATAATAACGATCGATACGCAACCAGTGCATATCACGGCTTCGTCGTACCTCTGTTTTTCCTACAACCGGCACATTGTTTTCGGCGTGGCAAGCAATAACGCAGGCACCACAGCCCGTACAGGCGTTCAAATCTATCGAAAGATTAAAATGATGCCCTACAGATCTGTCAAATGAAGTCCACAAATCTACCTCGGTGGCTTTTACTGGATTGTGATCCATAGAAACCATGGGTTGTGGGTTCCAAATTTTGGCTTCTTTGGTATTAAAAAT
>JAYTNQ010000216.1:0-1429 GCA_043748255.1 Bacteroidota bacterium | reverse complement strand
GCGGTCAGCGTGGCCAGCGGCGCGGCACTGGGCCTGAGCGGTGGCATCACGCTGGCCAATGCCGTGACCCTGGCCGGCGTGGGCATCAACGATGGCGGCTTGAACGGTGGCATCGACGGTGGCGCGCTGCGCAGCCTGAGCGGCAACAACACGGTCAGCGGCGCGGTGACGCTGGCGGGTGCGGCCCGCATCAACGCTGATGCCGGCAGCTTGACGCTGGGCAGCATCAGCGCGGTGGCGGACAGCGCTTTTGGGCTGCGACTCGGCGGCGCCGGTGGCCTGCTGCTGGCCGGCGCCATCAACAACGGTATCGGCGCACTGAGCAAGGACGGCGCCGGCACGCTGACGCTGTCGGCCGCCAACAGCTACAGCGGCGGCACCACGGTGCAGGCCGGCATGCTGGAAGTGAAACACAACAACGCGCTGGGCAGCGGTTTGATCGACGTCAGCCCTGGCGCGGCACTGGGCCTGAGCGGTGGCATCACGCTGGCCAATGCCGTCTCCCTGGCCGGCGTGGGCATCAACGATGGCGGCTTGAACGGTGGCATCGACCGCGGCGCACTGCGCAGCCTGGGCGGCGACAACACGGTCAGCGGAGTCGTCACACTGGCCGCTGCAGCGCGGATCAATGCCGACGCCGGCACGCTGACGCTGGCCTCGGGCAGCGCGCTGCAGGGCAGCGGTTTTGCGTTGCAGCTGGGCGGCGCCGGCAATCTGGTGGTGGCACGCGCCATCAACACCGGCAGCGGCGCGTTGACCAAGGACGGCGCCGGCGGTTTGACCCTGTCTGGTGCCAACGGCTACACCGGTGGCACCACGCTGCTGCAGGGCACGCTGGTGTTGCAAGGTGGCGCGGCCCTGGCCGATGGTGGCGCGGTGGCGCTGTCCAACGGCACCACGCTGACGCTGCAGGCAGCCGAGACCATCGGCCCGCTGTCCGGCCAGGGCGGCGTGGTGCTGGGCAACAACACCCTCACGGTGCTGGTCAGCAGCGGTAGCAGCAGTTTTGCCGGTGCATTGAGCGGCGCCGGCGCGCTGGTCAAACAAGGCGCCGGTGATCTGGTGCTGGCCGGCAGCAACAACCACACCGGTGGCACCAGCGTGTTGGCCGGCACGCTGACGCTGCAAAACAGCGCCGCGCTGGCCGATGGTGGCAGCATCACCATCGCCGCCGGCGCCCGCCTGCAACTCGATGCAGCCGAGACCATCGGCGCACTGGCCGGCAGTGGCCAGGTGCTGCTGGGCAGCAGCACCTTGACAGTGGGTGGTGGTGTGGCCGGCACGGCCAGCGGCAGCTTTGGCGGGACGCTGGTGGGCGGCAGTGGTGGTTTGACCAAATCCGGCAGCGGCACGCAAACTTTGTTGGCCGCCAGCAGCTACAGCGGTGCCACCCTGGTGGCTGGCGGCCGGCTGGACACCTCGGCCGCCA
>JAYTNQ010000215.1:0-1432 GCA_043748255.1 Bacteroidota bacterium | reverse complement strand
ATGTTCGGGATTTGTTGTTTCCAAATGTTGGCGAGCTGAGGTCGATTCCGGAGCGTTTGTATGCGGGTTCTTTTTCAAATTCTTCGATGCGTGAGGGGTTGTTGTTGAACTTGTAGTTAAATTCTTTGAGTTTTCGTTTTCGTTCTTCGGAGCGTAGCATTGCGGCTTGATCGAGGGTCATTTCTGTTGGCGAAATGGCTGTTTTGGTTTCAAAAACCGGACTTTCTTCGACTATTTTGCTGGTGATTTGTAGTGATTCTATCTCTGATTCGGCTATAATTGCTGGTTTTGAATCTAGGAGTTGATTTTCTATTTCCATATATTCTTCGAGCGAATAGCGGATGATGCCGTCTTTGTTGAGCTCTGTCATTGGCACGACTTGCACGGGTTGATTGACCTGAATTTCACGGGTTTCGTTGGTGAGTTCAAATATAATTTTGTCTTGGTTTGGCGTGATTTGTGGGATGGGCTCGTCAAAAAAGAAGGTGATTTGTTCTTCTTGAACGACTGTTGGTGTTGTTATTTCTTTGACTTCGGGTGTGGTGAAGTAAAAATTTGTTTGAATTGGTGCTGAAACGATTTCGAATGTAACGTCGAGGTTTTTGATAAACTCGGTTGTAGGTATCAAATTATACTCTTGAAAAACTGTTGCTGTTGGTGCTTCTTCGATTAGGTTGTGCACGATTTTAGCTTCGTTTGATGTTGCTTCTATTGTTGAAAAATCAAACGATTCGATTGTTTTTTGTGATAGATTGTGTGTTAGTTTTTGATCTTCTTCGAGTACGTGTATGATTTTTTTGGGCTCGGTGTTTACAATTTCGCTTTGTTGTTCGATATTGAATCCGGTGGCAATAATAGTTACGGCAATGGAGTCGCCCAGGGTTTCGTCGTCGCCAACTCCCATGATAATATTGGCGTTGTGTCCGGCTTCTGTTTGTATATGTTCGTTGATTTCCGAGATTTCGTCGATGGTTATTTCGTTTACGCCAGACACAATTAGAAGGAGTACGTTTTTGGCTCCTGATATTTTGTTATCGTTTAATAATGGTGAGTCGAGTGCGGCTACGATGGCTTCTTTCGCCCGGTTTTCGCCGGTGGCGGTGGCAGATCCCATGATGGCAGTGCCGCTGTTTGAGAGCACGGTTTTGGCGTCTTTGAGGTCAATGTTTTGGGTATAGTGGTGTGTGATTACTTCGGCTATGCCTCTTGATGCGGTGGCTAATACTTCGTCTGCTTTTGAAAATCCTGCTTTAAAGCCCAAGTTTCCATATACTTCACGCAGTTTGTTGTTGTTGATTACGATAAGGGAATCTACTTGTTTGCGCAATTTTTCGACTCCGAGCAAGGCTTGTTCGTGTCGAACTTTTCCTTCAAATTGAAAGGGTATGGTTACGATTCCAACGGTGAGTATGTCTTTTTCTTTGGCCAATTG
>JAYTNQ010000214.1:0-3988 GCA_043748255.1 Bacteroidota bacterium | reverse complement strand
TCTCAACGGTTATAATTGGCAAGTATGAGCGTGGCGAAGCCATTCCGTCAATCGATCCTGCTAAAAAAATTGTTTACGCTTTAAATGTGTCGTTGAATTTTTTGGTAGGAGAAAGTAAAGGTGCTTCTTTTGATAAAAGAACCTTGCAACGCAGTCAAGAGCTCGAACTTTTAGAAGAAAATAAAAAAGAAACGCTTTTTGATTTGCTTGATACTTATATTAGAGATTTTAAAACCTGTGGAGCGTATGCTTCGCTATAATTTATGAAAACCATGTACACAACTTATCATTTATCATCAGCACAAGAAATAAATACGGATATTTTAGAAGCCATAAAAGTAGCTTTTAAATCAAGACCTATAACAATTACCATCGAGGAAGAGGAGCAAGATTTTGAGATTTCGCAAGAAATGAAAAACATATTAGATGAAAGATTATTAGAAGACGAAAGTGATTATATATCTGCCGATGAGTCAATCAAGCAATTGAAAAGAAAATATGGTTTATAATCTTATGGTTTCGCCTCGTGCCCAAAAAGAAATTGAAAATGCAATTGATCGTTATATCCCTAACTATTCAGATATTCCAAATAATTTTGTAATTCAGATAGAAAGTGTTTACAACACACTAAAAATCAATCCTTTTTTTAGAGTTCGATATAAAAATATACGTGCTTTAAAACTTAAAAAATATCCTTATTCGCTGTATTTTATAATTAATGAAAACAGTAATACTGTTAAAATTCTATCGTGTTTTCATAACAAACTTGGCCCACAAAAACAACCTCGATTTTAAAAATAAGAAAACCCAAAAAGGATGCCGCTACATCGGGGCGATTTTAGACGGGTTGGGTTTTCAAGACTTTTTGTTAAAAAGTAAAATGCTAAAAGACCAAAAATTTTCAAACCAGACGTGTTTTCAGAACTCAAATCCAACAATATTTTGTTTGTTTTATTTGTAGTTCCTTCCCAAATTATTTTCAGACTCCGCAAATAGATAAGATCATTTCAGGATGACAAACTGCTTGTGGGCGCAAACAATTAACAATTAACAATTAGTGCTAATGCTTTAACCTTATAATTTTGTTTGTTATACATTGATTTTATTAGGTTTATTGACTTTCTTTGATTTTTTGATTTGATTTGAAAGTTTATGATTTTACATTTTTAAAATGTAAAATTATGAATTCAGGTAAATATGTTTTGCTCAATTATTACATTTCGTTAATAAGCACGAGTTTGAAAAGATTGTAAAAAAGTACAATGGCAATTATATGGTTCGAGAATTTAATTGTTGGAATCCGCCATCCGATATACGTTATCATTTTTTTTTAGAATTAGATTGTTTTTTTTGAAAGCCAGTTTTTCATGGCAACTTCATTTTCGATAATGCTTTTTAGAGCCGAAATAGCCACTCTATCTTGCTTCATCGAATCGCGATATCGAATAGTAACCGTTTGATCGTCAATAGTTTGATGGTCTACAGTGATACAAAACGGTGTTCCAAGGGCATCTTGTCTGCGGTAGCGTCTGCCAACAGCATCTTTTTCGTCATAGGTTACATTAAAATCCCATTTGAGATCTGCAATAATTTGACGGGCAATATCTGGCAATCCGTCTTTTTTTACTAATGGCAAAACGGCTGCTTTTGTAGGTGCCAAAACCGATGGTAGTCGCAAAACAGTTCGGGTAGAGCCATCTTCGAGAATTTCTTCGTGCAAAGAATTTGAAAAAACTGCCAAAAATAATCTGTCCAATCCAACGGAAGTTTCTACCACAAACGGGGTATAATTGGCATTGGTTTCTGTATCAAAGTATTGCATTTTTTTTCCTGAAAACTGTTCGTGTGCTTTCAAGTCAAAATCTGTTCGAGAGTGAATTCCTTCGAGTTCTTTAAACCCAAAAGGGAAATTAAATTCAATATCAGCAGCTGCATTTGCATAGTGAGCCAGTTTTTCATGATCGTGAAAACGATAATTTTCTTTGCCCAAACCAAGTGACAAATGCCAGTTTAATCTGGTGTTTTTCCAATACTCATACCATTGCATTTCTTCGCCTGGTTTTACAAAAAATTGCATTTCCATTTGTTCAAACTCGCGCATTCTGAATATAAATTGACGTGCTACAATTTCGTTTCTAAATGCTTTTCCTGTTTGTGCAATACCGAAAGGAATTTTCATTCGACCAGATTTTTGAACGTTCAAAAAGTTGACAAAAATACCTTGAGCCGTCTCTGGACGAAGATACAAATCCATGGCGGTGTCTGCAGAAGCCCCCAATTTTGTACCAAACATCAAATTAAACTGTCTAACCTCTGTCCAGTTGCGAGAGCCAGTTTCTGGACAAGCAATTTCTAATTCATCTATCAAAAGTTTAACATCTTCAAGATTTTCGTCGCCAAGTGATTTTGCCATTCTTGCCAAAATTTCATTTTTGCGCAACAAATATGCTACAACACGAGGGTTTGTGGCTACAAATTCGGCTCTATTAAAATCTGCACCAAATCGTATGCTTGCTTTTTCAATTTCTTTTTCGGCTTTTTGGTTTAATTTTTCAGCATAATCTTCTATCAAAACATCTGCACGATAGCGTCTTTTGCTGTCTTTATTGTCTATAAGTGGGTCGTTGAAAGCGTCAACGTGACCAGAAGCCTTCCAGGTTGTGGGATGCATCAAAATTGCAGCATCAAGCCCAACTATATTTTCGTGCATTTGAACCATCGATTTCCACCAATATTCGCGTAAATTTTTTTTGAGCTCTACACCGTTTTGGGCATAGTCATACACAGCACTAAGGCCGTCATAAATTTCGCTTGACGGAAATATATATCCGTATTCTTTTGCGTGCGAAATTACATTTTTGAATAAATCTTCTTGTTTTGCCATATTGCAAAAATATAAAACTGAAGTTCAATTTTGAAAATAAATCTTCTTTTTTTAGTTTAATTATGTAATTTTCATAAATTTATATTTTTAAATGCTTTTTTTATGTTTAAAAGTCTGCTAAATATCATTTTTCCTAAAATTTGCTCGGGTTGTAAAAGCATTTTGTTAGAAAATGAAAATACAATTTGCACCAATTGTAGGCATGAATTGCCATTGACTCAGTTTTTTTTGAATCCAGAAAACGAGGCTTACAAAAAATTTTATGGCAGATTACCGGTTGAACATGTATCGTCTTTTTTGTATTTTAACAAAGATGGAATTGTGCAAGAATTGATTCATAGTTTAAAATACCGCGGTCACGAAGATATAGGCACCGTTTTGGGGTATTGGTATGCAGAGGATTTAAAAAACCTTGCCGTTATAGGCACTATTGATTTTGTTTTGCCTGTTCCGCTTCATGCAAAACGCTTGCGCGAAAGAGGATTTAATCAAGTAACAACATTTGGAAAAGCCATCGCCGATGCTTTAAAAATGAGTTATAACGACAAAATCTTATTCAGAAAATCGTATGCAAAAAAGCAGGCTATGCAAAATTTTGAATCCAGAATATTTATCAAAGAAGGTGTTTTTGAGGTAGAAAATGATCCAAAATGGCACAACAAACATTTTCTATTAATAGACGATGTTTTGACAACAGGAGCAACATTAGAGGCTTGTGGCAGAGCTGTTTTGAAAATTCCTGGCTCAAAAATTAGTGTTATTTCCATTGCGATGACGCATTAGATATTAAAAAAATGATAAAATTAGTAAGAATATTCAGTAAAAACCGTTGTTTTGTTTCAAAAAATATGGATTAGTTAAAAAAACAACTTCGTTTTTAAATATATTAATAAAAATTACTAATTTTGAAAATTAATTTAAAATGAAAAAAATGAAAAAAATTATACTTTTCGTGGTTTTGGCATTATTTGGTTTTTTGAAAATGAATGCACAAGACAGTCGTTTTTGGTCCAAACCAAATGATATAGATTTGGCTGTTTTAACAAAATTAGATCGAGATTCAAACCCAACTTCTTTTGAGATTTTCACCTTAAACATGGTTGC
>JAYTNQ010000213.1:0-10455 GCA_043748255.1 Bacteroidota bacterium | reverse complement strand
AATTTGTATTTGATGAAACAATTTCAAGAATCAATCCCTTATCTTTTAAAATCTTTAGATTCAAAAGAAACAAATGATGGTAAATCTGAAATGATAATAGCGGCATGCTATTTTAATTTGAAAGACAAAATAAATGGTTGTAAATATATAGAAATAGCCACTTCAAAAAATTATGCTGGTGCACTCGAACTTAAACAAAAACGTTGTAAATAATTGAAATTGAAAAACATACAAGCCAATAACTACGCCATTTATTTTAACGAAAATGGATATCAATCACTTAACAAACAATTTGTTGAAAAGCTTTATTCAAAAATATTCGTCATCGTTGATACCAATTCGCACGAATTTTGTTTGCCCTATTTTTTGTCACATCTTGAAACCAATCTTGAAATCGAAATTATAGAATTTGAGCATGGTGAAGCAAACAAAAACATCACTACTTGTGTCGAAATATGGAATATATTGACAGATTTGGGCGCAGATCGAAAAAGTATAATTATCAATCTTGGTGGAGGTGTTGTTACAGATTTGGGAGGATTTGTAGCATCAACATTTAAACGAGGAATTGATTTTATTGCTGTTCCAACAACTCTTTTGGCGATGGTTGATGCAGCAATTGGCGGTAAAAATGGTGTGGATCTTGGAAATCTCAAAAACCAAATAGGCGTTATCAATACTCCAAAAATGGTTTTGGTGGACACCAAATATTTGCAATCACTACCACAAAACGAAATGAGATCTGGATTGGCTGAAATGCTCAAACACGGATTGATTTTTGACAAAAAATATTGGCAACAATTTTTAGATTTAAAAAAATTAGACCTAACAGATTTAGACCAACTTATTTTTGAATCTATCGACATCAAAAACCAAATAGTGATGCAGGATCCAAATGAAATTGGTATTAGAAAAGCTCTCAATTTTGGTCACACACTAGGACACGCTATTGAAAGTTATTTTCTTGAAAATCAAGACAAAACAACTCTGCTTCACGGCGAAGCGATTGCAATTGGAATGATTTTGGAAAGTTTTATCTCCTTACATTTTCAATTTATTGATCGTGCTACATACACAGAAATTAAAACAAATATCAACAATATTTTTGATAAAATATTAATTGAAGAAATAGACATAAAACCTATTTTGGAATTACTAATTCATGACAAAAAAAATGAATTTGGCAAAATAAAATTTGTCTTATTAGACGGAATCGGAAACACAAAAAACAATATCGAAGTAGATGAAGCTACTATTTTGGCGGCATTTGATGATTATAAAAATTAAAAAGCAATCCGCGCTTTTGATACAACATTTTGATTTTCAAAATCTTGTGAAATAAATTTTTGATACCCAACAATTCCAATCATCGCGGCATTGTCTGTTGTATATTCAAATTTTGGGATAAAAGTAGTCCAGCCAAAATCTTTTTCTGTGGCCTTTAATGCGGCTCTGATGCCAGAATTTGCAGAAACCCCACCTCCTATAGCAATTTGAGTAATCCCAGTTTTATGAACCGCTTTTGAAATTTTATCCATCAAAATTTCGATAATAGTATGTTGAATAGAAGCGCAAATATCATTTAAATTATCTGATACAAAATTATGATTTTCTATGGTTTTATTTTGAATAAAATATAAAAATTGGGTTTTTAAACCTGAAAAACTAAAATCTAAACCAGCCATTTTTGGTTTTGTAAAAGCAAATGATTTTGGGTTGCCAAGTTGTGCATATTTGTCAATAAGTGGCCCACCGGGATAGGGAAGTCCTAAAATTTTTGCGCTTTTGTCAAATGCTTCTCCAACAGCATCATCGGTGGTTTGACCTATAATAACCATATCGAAAAAGTTGTTTACCTTGACAATTTGCGTATGACCTCCAGATATTGTGAGTGCCAAAAACGGAAATGTTGGTTTTTCAAAACCGGGTTCGTCAATAAAATGAGCCAATATATGTGCTTGCAGGTGGTTGACAGCAATTAACGGGATATCTAAAGCACTTGCCATCGATTTTGCAAAAGAACTACCTACCAAAAGAGAGCCCATCAAACCAGGTCCTTGCGTAAATGCAATAGCCGATAATTGATTTTTTGAAACATTTGCTTTTTCTAAAGCCAAAGCAACCACAGGCACTATATTTTGTTGGTGTGCACGTGAAGCCAACTCGGGCACGACACCGCCATATTGGGTGTGAATATCTTGATTTGCAACTACATTAGACAAGACTTTATCGTTTTGAAGTACGGCTGCTGCTGTATCATCGCACGAACTTTCGATGGATAGTATAAAAACTGTTTGATTTTGCATAAAAGGGCACAAAATTTGAATTATATTTGACAAATTTAAAACAAAAAAGACATCAAAAAATTTAAAAAAATAGTTTTTAGTTTTTTATTAAGTATAATCCTACTTTTTCTGCTCATTGGTATCACTTTATCTTTGCCAATAGTGCAGACCAAAATAGGCGTTTATACTACAGACTGGCTTCAAAAAAAATATCACACTAACATCAAAGTAGCGCAAGTATCTCTTACAATATTTGGTGGCGTAAAACTTAAAAATGTGATGATTAGAGACCATCATAAAGACACTTTGATTTTTGCTAAACGTATCAAAACCAATATTTTAAATTTCAAAAAATTAACCCAAGGCGATTTGTTTTTTGGGGATATTATTATTGATAGTTTGTTTTTTAATTTGATTCAATACAAAGGCGAAAAGGAAAATAACATCAATGAATTTGCATCACTTTTTGATGATGGAAAACCTTCAAAAAAGCCGTTTTTGTTGCAGGCCAAAAATGTCTATTTGCGTAACAGTAGGTTTGTGATTTTGGATGAAAATTTACAAAACCCAAAGAATTTGGACTTTTCAAAATTAAATATTTCGCTCAATAATTTTAAAATTCTGGATGGCGAAGTATTTTCTAAAATCAATAAATTATCATTTAAGGATCATCGTGGTTTGTTTTTGAAGAACTTGGAGACCCAATTTGCTTACACCAAATCGAAAATTGTGCTCGAGAATTTCAGTTTAGAAACCAAATTCTCAGAGCTTTTTGGTAATGCTGTTTTAAAATATAAGGAGCATGATTTTGCGGCTTTTAATGACAAAGTTTTATTTGATTTGAAATTACAAAATTCTAAATTAGCAACCAATGATATAAGATTTTTTAATACAGAAATTGCAAAAAATATTGTATTTGATTTAAATTCTAATATAAAAGGCACCCTTAATAATTTGAATTTTGATTCTTTAATTTTAAAAAATCAAAAAACAAGCATTTTTGCTGATATAAATCTAAAAAATAGTTTTGGTAAGAATGACCAACATTTTTTGATGACTGGAAATTTTGGACAATTGTCTTCAAATTACAATGAAATCGTTCAATTATTGCCTAATGTTTTGGGAAAAACCTTGCCAATATCAATCAAAAAACTAGGGCAATTTGATTTTAAAGGTGATGTAAAATGGTCGCAAACTACCTTGGACACCGATTTTTTTCTAAAAACAGTTATTGGAAATGTAAAATCAAAATTGAAAATGAATCACATTGACCAGATAGAAAATGCTAGCTATTTGGGTAATATTATTTTGGATAAATTCAAGTTAGGCACGTTTTTAGATCAAAAAAACATTGATGAAGTGAGTCTTGATTTTGATGTTGATGGTAAAGGATTTTCAAAAAAAAGCCTAAATACTAAA
Organism: Bacteroidota bacterium; assembly: GCA_043748255.1. GTDB lineage: Bacteria > Bacteroidota > Bacteroidia > Flavobacteriales > Flavobacteriaceae > Flavobacterium. Next base: position 6,751 of record JAYTNQ010000213.1, on the reverse strand, counting down.
GCAAGTGGGCGTATCTCAAAGTTGCTTTACAACCATTATTGGTATAGTAATATTGTAGTAAATGGCAATTTCAAATCACCTATTTTTAACGGAAAAGTAAATATTAATGATCCAAATTTGTTTATGGACTTTGACGGATTGGTAGATTTTAGTAAAAACGAAAATAAATATGACTTTCATACCAAAATCGATTATGCAAATCTTCATAACCTGAATTTGGTAAAAGACTCAATATCTGTGTTTAAAGGCGATATCAAAATGAATATTGCCGGAAATACTTTGGATAATTTGGTTGGAAATGTACATATTTCTCAAACTTTTTATCAAAATCAAAACGATTCTTTTGTTTTTGATGATCTGGAGCTCGAATCATTTTTTGATGATAATAAGGTGAGAACCATCAATATTCATTCACCTGATATTATTGAAGGCAAAATTGTTGGGCAATTTCAGTTTGATCAATTACAAAAAATGGTCGAAAATGCAGCCGGGAGTTTATATGCCAATTACGACCCAAATGTGATCAAAAAAGGGCAGTTTTTGAAATTTAATTTTAGTATTTATAATAAGATTATCGAAATATTTTATCCCGGTATTCAAATTGGTGCCAATACTATTGTAAAAGGCAACATTAATGCAGATGATGATGAGTTTAAACTTAATTTTAGCTCACCAAGCATCAAGGCATTTGAAAATAATTTTGATAAAATAAAAGTAGAAATAGACAACAAAAACCCACTTTATAATGCTTATATTGAAGTAGATAGTATTAAAACCAAGCGCTATAAAATTTCAAATTTCAGTTTGATAAATGTCACAGCCAATGACACGTTATTTGTTCGTTCTGAGTTTAAGGGCGGACAAAAAGCACAAGATTATTATAATCTGAATTTGTACCATACAATAGATTTAGAAAACAATAGCGTCATTGGAATCAACAAATCTGAACTCAAATTCAAAGATTATTTATGGTTTTTGAACGAAGAAGACAATCGCAATAATAGAATTGTTTTTGATAAAAAGCTTAAAAATTTTTCGATAGAAAAAATTAATTTATCGCATCAAAATCAACAAATATCTCTTTTAGGTAAAATTCAGGATTCTACTTTTAAGGATTTAGAATTGGATTTTAAAAATGTAAATCTCGGAAAAATTTTACCGTCTGTTGATAGCCTTAAAATTGCAGGAAATTTGAATGGAAAAATTAATTTTAAACAAAAAAATGCTATTTATCAACCTACATCAGCACTAAAAGTAGATAGTTTATACATTAATAATATAAAATTAGGAAGTTTGAATTTGGATATTATTGGAGATAATGATTTCAAAAAATTTGCCATCAATTCCTCCTTAGAAAACGAAAATTTTAAATCTTTTTTGGCAAGCGGCAATTTTTTAATAGCAAACAAAAAAACGATTTTAGATCTTGATCTAAAGTTTAATTCGTTTAATTTGTCGCCATTTAGTCCTATTGGTGGCAATATTATTTCTAATATAAGAGGCTATATTTCGGGAGACACAAAGGCTTCAGGATCACTGGATAATCCAGATTTTATGGGTAATGTACATTTGCAAAATGCGGGTTTAAAAGTGCCATATTTGAATGTTGATTTTGATTTTAATGAAAACGCAACCGTGGGTATTTATAAAAACCAGTTTGTGTTTCAAAACGCTACATTAACCGACACCAAATACAAAACAGTAGGTAAATTGATTGGCAAAATCAAGCATAAGAATTTTTCCAATTGGGATTTGGATTTGGCAATTCAAAGCAATAAATTTTTGGCTTTAGACACCAATGATTCCGAAAATGCAGCCTACTATGGAACAGCATTTATAGACGGAAAAGCAACTATCATTGGACCAACAAACAGTTTATTGATTACCGTAAATGCAAAATCTAGAAAAGGTACCGAGATTAAAATACCTATAAACAATTCAGAATCAACTGGTAACAAGAATTTTTTACATTTCTTGAGTCCAAAAGAAAAATTCAATCTCGAAAACGGAATTGCGGGTCAATTGAATAATTATAATGGTTTGGAGCTCAAATTTGAGCTCGATTTGACTCCAGAAGCAGAAATTGAAGTGATCTTGGATAGAGAGACGGCGCACGGAATGAAGGGCAAAGGAAATGGCACTTTGTTGTTAGAAATCAATACTTTAGGAAAATTTAATATGTATGGTGATTTTCAAGTATATGAGGGTTTTTATAACTTTAAATACAAAAGTTTAATAGACAAAAAATTTGAAGTCAAAAAATTTAGTTCTGTTTCTTGGGAGGGCGATCCGCTTCGGGCTCGACTTAATCTCGAGGCAGTTTATAACGTTCCGGCTGGCGCAAATCCTGCGGTATTGCTTGATAATCCGTCTGTAAACAAAAAAGTTCCTGTGGAAGTGGCTATCACAATCACCGGAAATTTGAGTAGCCCTGAACCAGATTTCAACATCAATTTTCCGAAAATTAGTTCGGTACTCAAATCAGAAATTCAAACTAAATTGAGCGACAAAGATATTCGACAAACACAAGCTTTAACGCTTTTGGCTACAGGTGGATTCTTGAGTCAGGACGGCATCAATCAATCAACGGTTTACAACAATTTATTGTCAGAAAAAGCTGGAAGTTTGTTTGATGGTTTGTTTCAAAATCAAAATGACAAACTCAAGGTTGCCCTTGATATTGCTACTGCCGACAAAACTCCTGGCAAAGAAACTAATGGTTCAATCGCACTTACATTGTCGTCACAAATCAACGAAAGATTAAGTTTGAACGGAAAATTTGGTGTTCCGATTGGCGGTTTGAACGAATCGGCTTTTGTAGGCAATTTTGAATTACAATACCGTGTGAATGAAGACGGTACGCTTAATTTTAGAGTTTTCAATCGAGAAAATGATATTAACTATATAGGCGAAGGTATCGGATATACACAAGGATTAGGAATCAATTATGAAGTTGATTTTGATAACTTTAAGGAGCTAATTCAAAAAATTCTGAAAAATAAAAAAACATCAAATTCAGATCCAATTCCAAATTCTCAAAATGAATCGCTTAACAAAGAAGCAGACAAACCAAAAAATTAAGATTGTGTAGAGAAACTTTTGTTCGCATAGACAATTTTTATAATATAAATACTTGCAAACAAAGAAATTAGTAAATAAAACTGAATCACCAATCCCCATGTTTTGGATAAACCAAACCAATTGCCAAAATAGAGTATGAGTCCAAAACCAAACAAACACCTGATAGTTTCAAATGCAATCGAAGACTTGTTTTTGTCCATCAAATCGGTATAGCTATAAATGGTTACAAAAATAAAAACACCATACAAATACAATTGTGACAATGAAAATTGACCAATGTTTTGAAACAAATACGAAATAAAAATTAAAGTTGCAATTGATTGATATACAAACCAATACGTAATTTTGTTTGAAGTGTTAGTTTCAAATTTTTGATATTCAAAAACATTTTCAATTCTAGCAACAGGGTATTTTTTTTCAAAACCATCAGGCCTCCATCCAGTAGGTTTTAACCATACACCCAATTTGTTTTTCCAATCGTTTGCATACCACGCATCGTGAAATAACAAACCCAAATGTTGAAAATTAATTTTGATAGGATTCCATGTTTTTGACGGGCGTGTAATGCCATAAACGGGCTGAACTGATGCAATTTCTGCTTGAAATGTTCCAAAAATTTTGTCCCAAAAAATAAATATTTGACCATGGTTTTTGTCAATATACTCTGGGTTTATAGCATGATGCACCCGATGATGCGAAGGCGTAACAATAATTTTTTCAAGAAAACCCATCGTTTTAATATGTTTGGTATGATACCAAAATTGCAAAAACAAATGAATAGGAATAATTGTATTGATTAATATCGCAGGAATGCCCAAAATTGCAGCTGGTAGAAGCAAAAAAGTGAATAAATTTACAAAACTCGAAATACTTTGCCTCAATGCGCAAGCCAAATTAAACTCTTCGCTACTATGATGAATAGCATGTTTGTTCCAAAAAAAATTAATTTCGTGTGACCAACGATGCGTCCAATAACCATAAAAATCTATAATAAAAAATGCGACCAAATAGCTTAACCATGTAGTTTGAAAATTAAAAAAAGCAAACTTTGACAACAAAAATTGATATGAAACAAACGTCAAACTCAAACCCAAAACATCCTTTACAGCATTAGTCATACCAGAGCTAATGCTCGAAACGGCATCCATCAACGGAACACTTTTTTCGCCAATTGAGGCTGCATACATTTTTTCGATGATAATCAACACCAAAAAAACAGGCATCGCAACAGTCAAAATTTTAGCATACTCTTCCATTTTTTCAAACAATTTTGGCACTCAGTCCAGCATCAAGCAACTGCAAACATTGTGGTTTTAATTCGGCGATCGAACCCGTTTTTACAGTGCATTTTCCTTTATAATGCACCAGCATAGCACATTGTTCGGCCTGTTCTGCTGTATGTTTGCAAACCCCAACCAAGGTTTTGATCACATGGTCAAAAGTATTAAAATCGTCATTATACAACTCAATTTCTCGCAAAATTGGCGTGTCATCTTTGATCAAATTTGATTCCAAAATAAGCTCTTCAGTTTGCATCAATCTTTTTGTTTAATTTTTTTTATACGCCAATGAAATCCAATTATTGCGTTCCAACTTATTTTCAAAAGTCAAACCGTTTGACAAACACGAATTGTTAATAGCTTCAAAATCAGCTTCATAAAAACCGCTCAAAAGTATTTTCCCATTTTTATTCAAACAAGCAACATAGCTTTGCATATCAGCCAACAAAATATTTCGATTGATATTAGCAATAATCAAATCATAGTTTTTGCCATCCAAAAGCAAAACATCACCCTCAAAAAAAGCAATATGACAACAATTATTACGTGTGCCATTTTCTATCGAATTCAAAAAACACCAATTGTCAATATCTATCGCATCAATTGGCTTTGCACCCTTCATCTCGGCCAAAATTGCCAATATAGCAGTGCCACAACCCATATCTAGAGTCTTCAAACCGCGAATATCCAATCGCAACAAATGCTGAATCATCATGTGAGTAGTTTCATGATGACCCGTGCCAAAACTCATTTTTGGTTCAATAATAATATCAAATTCCGCTCCATTTTTGGCATGAAACGGCGCTCTCACTTGGCAAATTCCGTCAACCATAATAGGCTCAAAATTTTTTTCCCACTCCTCATTCCAATTGACCTGCGCAATCTCCTCGATCCTAAAACGAATCTCAAACTCGGTAGATTTCAAAATTTGAACATCGTCCAAAACATTTTCAAACCACAAATTCTTCTGAATATATGCCGAAATTCCCGTTTCTGTTTCCACAAAACTCTCAAACGGCAACTCGCCCAACTCTGCAACCAAAATCTCTGACCCAAGCACCTTTGGCAAAACATCAAAATGATAACCTAAATAAATCTGCGACATCTTTTTTATGCAAATATAGCAAAATCAACATTAAAATTTAACATTAACTATCATCATTTTTTTTTGGCGCACACCAAACAATCATCCACAGCACCCGTCCCGCTGCACGCTATATCTTTTTGGATTTTCTGAAAAAGAAAATCCAAAAAGGATGCCACTGCATCGGGGCGATTATAGACTTTTTGGGTTTTCAAGAGGTTATTTGTTGGAGGTTGATTGTTAACCGCTAATGGTTGACCAAACAAAGTAGATCGTTTTCATAGACTGCTTCATAGTTTTGCTACACATTTATTAGAAAACGGAACCGACATCCGCTACATACAACAGTTTTTAGGACATGCAAGCATCAAAACCACAACCATCTACACACACCTTAGAAGTAAAATAGTAGATAAAATACAAAGTCCATTAGACCAGCTAGTAAGCAAGCTATACAAAAAAGATGATTTATAAAAAAAATTAATAATTGCTTATATCTAAAAAAATAATACTATTTTTGATAAATATTTTAAAATTCAATCAACATAAAAAAATGTTAAAAACGCAAGAACTTTCGTATATTTACTAGTTGGCAGTAATTGTAAAAAACCGAAAATGAACGAGTTACCAAATTTTAAAATTCAACAAAACGGAGAAATTTCAAAGGAATTTTTGAAGCGAAATATTCACACATTTAGCGAAGCAACAGAATTTATAAACAACTTAAATTATGGCAGAAATGAAAATAAAAATAACTTAAAAACTATTTTTACTGATAACTGCGGAACTTGTAGCACGAAACATTCGATTTTGAAAAAACTTGCAGAAGAAAATAATGAAAGTGAAATAAAACTAATTCTTGGAATTTTCAAAATGAATGCAAATAATACGAGCGAAATAAAAGAAACGTTGAAAAAAAATAATCTTGAATATATTCCCGAAGCACATAATTACTTAAAGTATGTAAATGAAATTTTTGATTTTACAAAAATCGGTTCAAAACCATCAGATTTTGAAAATGACTTATTAGAAGAAATTGAGATTTTACCAAATCAAATTACAACTTTTAAAGTTGAATATCATAAAAAGTTTTTACAGAATTGGTTAAATGAAAACAATAACATAGAACTAAATTTGAATGAATTATGGAAAATCCGAGAAGAATGTATTCAAAATTTAACAACAACATAAAAATAAACAACTACTGCCAACAAAGAACTGTGCTTAAAAACAAATAAAATTTGATTTATTTTCCTAGTTTTGTTTTGGAAACCAAATTTAGTCTTGCGAGGAGGAAATGAACTCA
>JAYTNQ010000212.1:0-1439 GCA_043748255.1 Bacteroidota bacterium | reverse complement strand
TTCTATGGTAAGAATGCGATTGAATTGTAAGTGCAAACGACACACTCAAAAGCAACAAAAACAGCAGTTTATAGCTGTTTTTAAATATAAAATTAAATATTTGTTGCATTGTAAATAAGGTGTTTTTGAACCGCTTTTTGGATATAAATTAGTGGTTTTTCAATTTATTTGATCAAAATACTTCTAAATTTGTTGAGGTTTTTGAGTGCCATTCCGGTGCCACGAACAACAGCACGCAATGGGTCTTCTGCGATATAAACCGGCAAATCTGTTTTTTGCGAAATACGTTTGTCTAAACCCCGCAACATGGATCCTCCTCCGGCCAAATAGATTCCGGTGTTGTAGATATCTGCTGCCAATTCTGGTGGTGTTTGAGATAGGGTTTCCATCACGGCATCTTCGATACGTTGTATAGATTTGTCTAACGCTTTTGCAATTTCGCGATAGGAAACTTCAACTTGTTTTGGTTTTCCGGTGAGCAAATCTCGTCCTTGCACAGACATATCATTTGGTGGAGATTCGAGATCTTCGATAGCGGCACCTATTTCGATTTTTATTTTTTCGGCGGTGCTTTCGCCCACAAAAAGGTTGTGTTGTGTGCGCATATAATATACAATATCGTTTGTAAAAACGTCGCCTGCAATCTTGACAGATTTGTCGCACACAATACCGCCAAGGGCAATAACGGCAATCTCGGTAGTACCACCGCCAATATCAACAATCATATTTCCGTTGGGTTGCATGATATCGACACCAATTCCAATTGCGGCGGCCATTGGCTCGTGAATTAGATATACTTCTTTGCCGTTTACGCGTTCGCAAGATTCTTTTACGGCGCGCATTTCGACTTCGGTGATGCCCGATGGGATACAAACTACCATTCGCAAAGCGGGTGTAAAAAACCTTTTTTGCAAAGCGGGAATGCTTTTGATAAACATTTTTATCATTTGTTCGGATGCGTCAAAGTCTGCAATTACGCCGTCTTTGAGCGGCCTAATTGTTTTTATGTTTTCGTGGGTTTTGCCTTGCATCAGGTTGGCTTCTTTACCTACATGTGTGATTTTGCCAGTAATGCGATCGCGTGCCACGATAGACGGGCTATCTATTACCACTTTGTCGTTGTGGATAATAAGGGTGTTTGCGGTGCCAAGGTCTATTGCAATATCCTCGGTCATGAAATCAAAAAATCCCATACGTTTTTGTGGGTTTTAGTGGGTTAGTTTTTTTATCTACAAAGTTACAATAATTAATGTTTAAAATGACGTGTTCCTGTAAATACCATTGCAACTTTATTTTTATTGCAAAAATCGATACTCAAATCGTCTTTTATAGAGCCACCGGGTTGTATAACCGCTTTTATTCCAGCTTGTTGTGCCAAGGCAACACAGTCTGGAAATGGGAAAAAAGCATCGCTCGCCATCACAGCACCTTGCAAGGAG
>JAYTNQ010000211.1:0-1444 GCA_043748255.1 Bacteroidota bacterium | reverse complement strand
GAGGGTGAAATCTATGAAACGATGGAAGAAATTTGGCCCGATTATCCAACAGACGAAGACTATCTTTGGAATGAGGATGAATATTAAAAAAAATCAACGAAAAAGTCTCAAAAGAGGCTTTTTTTTTGCTTAAATTTGCACACTTTATAAACAGAAATTTTCATTATGAGTTTTATCAATAGCATTCTAAAAATATTTGTAGGCAACAAATCTGAAAAAGATGTCAAATCATTACAGCCCTACTTAAAAAAGATTAAAACATTAGAACCCGCATTTTCTTTGCTTTCAAATGATGAGTTGCGAGCCAAAACTGCCGAGTTTAAAGCTAAAATCAAGCAAGAGCGAGCTTTGATAGATAGCAAAATAGAAGTATTAAAAACTGAAGTTGAAGCTGTTTTCGATATCGACAAGAAAGAAGATATTTATGCTGCTATTGATGATTTAGAAAAAGAAGCTTATATCATTTCTGAAAAAACCTTGTTAGAAATTTTGCCAGATGCTTTTGCAGTAGTCAAAGAAACGGCTAAAAGATTTAAAGAAAACTCAGTTATAACCGTAAAAGCCACCCCAAAAGACCGCGAACTCTCTGCAGAAAAATCCTATATCACTATCGATGGAGAAACTTCAAATTGGAGCAACTCCTGGAATGCCGCCGGAAAACAAATCACCTGGGATATGATTCATTATGACGTTCAGCTTATTGGCGGAATGGTGCTTCACGAAGGCAAAGTTGCCGAGATGCAAACAGGAGAGGGCAAAACATTAGTCGCGACGTTGCCGCTATATCTTAACGCCCTTACCGGAAACGGCGTGCATCTAGTAACGGTAAATGACTATTTGGCAAAACGAGACAGCACCTGGAAAGCGCCTCTTTTTGAATTTCATGGCATGACCGTTGACTGTATAGACAACCACCAACCCAACTCTGACGCCCGAAGAAAAGCCTATGAAGCTGATATTACCTATGGTACAAACAATGAATTTGGGTTTGATTATTTGCGGGATAATATGGCGCATACACCAGCAGAATTGGTTCAACGAAAACACAATTTTGCCATTGTTGACGAGGTCGATTCTGTATTGATTGATGATGCCAGAACGCCACTTATTATCTCTGGCCCTGTTCCGCAAGGCGATAGGCACGAGTTTAATGAGCTAAAACCAAAAGTAGAAAACCTTGTCAACTTGCAACGGCAATTGGCAAACGGATTTTTGGCTGAGGCCAAAAAATTAATCAAAGAAGGCAATACCAAAGAAGGCGGTTTTGTGCTTTTGAGAGCCTACAGAAGTTTGCCAAAAAACAAAGCATTGATCAAATTTTTGAGCGAAGAAGGAGTTAAACAATTGCTTCAAAAAACCGAAAATTTTTATATGCAAGACAACAATCGTGAAATGCCAAAAATTGACGAGGCACTTTATTTTGTAATCGAAGAAAAAAATAACC
>JAYTNQ010000210.1:0-4021 GCA_043748255.1 Bacteroidota bacterium | reverse complement strand
CAGCTTTAATTTCCGACTCTGCAGTGGAGGTAGAGACACTTCCTTGATCGGTACTGTTCCAGCAGAATAGGGATCCAGCGAAGTATCCTAGGTAGCTTGTCTGGGAGTGTCCGTTATCGAGGTTGCCGCCAAGGTCAGCATCGCACTGGAACCGCAGTTGCATAAGATCTGTCATTGTCTTGATGTCAGTGGGTCCGTCGTGGGTGTGGAACTTGAGGCGGTCATCTTTAGAGTACTTAACGTATCGTACGAGATGTTTAAGGAACTCTATGTGTCTTGGTCCGGGATTATTCCCGTATCTGGAGAGGATGTTGAGTGCATACATGATAGTGACCATGGTGTGGACCATGCCATACATGAGCTGACCAACAATCTTCCGATAGGGATACTTCGAGCATACTGCTTTCTCTGCGTCGGTAGCGCAGTCACGCTTAGAGAGTGCGTCTCCGTCGACAGGGTAGGGTAGTTTTGCATCGTTAGCACCGGTGAGGTTACTCTCAAGTACTATGGCGGATGTCATTCGGGTTTGATCCATATAGTAGTTGAAGTTCTCGTCGTGGTAGATGTGGATGCCTACGAACTCCTTATTCGTAGCATCAGTCACTTCATACTTGTGACGATTAAAGGTTGCGACAAGAAGGTCCCACTCGGAGAGCTGGTCTTCTGAACCGAACCATCGGAAGTCGTCGCTGTGAGCTATGACGATGATCGGTTTGCCGTTGATCCACTTGAAGAAGAGCTTCATGTCCCAGGGGGTGTTGTCGTATCCGCATTCTTTGAGACACTTGTCGAACTCCTTGGAGAAGTTCTGTCCAGCTGGAGGGAAACCGTAGAGGTTACCAACTGCTTGGATGCAGTAGCCGGGTTTGATCTTGTAACCAAGAGGTGTCTTGATGTGTACAGGGAAGTCGGGATTAGCTAGGGTGACGAGGTAGGCTCCAACAAGGTCTCCTCCCCGCATGACAAGTTTGTACATGGCCGCGATGATAAGAGTTAGTTTGATGGAGCTAGCCGAGACGTTACCGCAGTAGACAGCATTGGGATCGAAGTCGACCCAGGGGATCATCATGTCACCTCGGCCGACCAGGCGGGCCTTCTTAGTACCGTCAGTCTTGACGTTAAAGAGCCACATCATGGGGACAAGGTGTTGATTAGTAAATGGTACTTCTGCCAGGCAGTTGTTAACTTCGAACTTGGCACGCTCCTTGTCGATAGCAGCTGCCCATTCAGGTTGCTTCATAGCTTCCCAGAAGGTCTTCGGGACGGAGGGGTCCTTAGCTGTGACAGTGAGATGGAAGTGCTGGGTTTCAACAGAGCTGAGTGAGAACTCGTAGTTCGGAGCGAGGTAGTTGTACCAGTACTGTGCCATGTCCTCTTCACGAAAGTCGGTAAGAGAGTTAAATCCGTTTAGGTCACCACGGACAACGGGCGGTTCACGCGCGTGGGAGGCAGAGTCCGGGAAGGCGATACGGTGGACGCCGGTGACGTAAGAGTTTGGAGGTATAACTGCGAGAGGCCGAATCGGGAGAGGCTGTGGCAGGTCTGCAAGAGGAGGGAGGGCGACGTCGTTGAGCAGTGCAGGCTGAAAACGGACACGTCGATCGGGTCGAGCAGGCGGAGGTATAGGGCGTGGAATGGCAGGGGGATGGAAGTCCTCGTCCGCAGGCAAGTTTGCAGTGTCAGGATCGAGGAAGTTGATAGACTGATCGAAGATGACATCTTTGCTGCTTCGGATGCGTCCATACGTGCCGTTACAGTAGACCTCTATTACATAGTACATTCTGGTGAGTATCGAGGTGTAGTCATATCCGGCGAAGTGGGCCTTGTACGCACGGGGAAAGCCGACTTTGCCTTCACGGTGGATGGCAGGGATATGTACGTAACAACGAGACCAGAAGGGGTGTAAGTGTTTCACGTCAACGTGGCTCCCCGTAATGTAGTGATACGGTGAGTCAAAATTGCGTGGACACGGGTTGAACGAGTGTGTAGTGCAAGCGTACGCCATAGCGAGGTCCCAGAAAATCTGAGGCACAGGAGGTGACGGAGCGAGCATTGCGATGTTGGTCTTGACGGCAATGACACCAACAGAGCGTTCAGCAACACCGTTGGCGTGCTTGTCGCGTGCAGGTGTGCGCTCATGTCGGTAGCCAAAAGCGGACAGGACGTCGTGAAACTCGTGGGAGCGGTAGTTGTTTTCCGCATCGACACGAATGAATCGATCGACACCTTCGTAAGGTGTTTGCCAAGAAGGATGGAGGACAAAGAAAACACTGATCTGATGACAAAGTTCCGAGGCGGAGCGGTCTTTAGTAAAGATAGGGTAAATTCGCCCTGTGGCCAGATCAGTTAACAAATCACAGTAACGGTAGGCGCGACGGGACGTGTGCGTGTGGGTGTAGGCATCGAGAACCCACTGTTGACCAGGAAAGGTGGTGGGGACGCGATGGACACGATGGTGGTTGGTCCGGGTCTGGTGCATGCCGCCGTAGGTGCAGGAGGTACAGACTGGACGAGACTGCCGAGCATCCTGTGTGGAGAATGCGGCATTGGTAGAGTGCTTCTGGTGCCAGGCCATGGCGACAGGGCCTGGGTGTCCAGTAACCAGATGCACGTGGTCGTAGAGAGAGGGAACAACATAGCTTGTGACCAGCAAGGAAGCCCTCGGCCGAAGTCAGCTGGATTCCTGAACGTAGATACCGTTCTTGACGGTACCACGAACGACTTCGTCACCAGAGCGAGAAAGATCACTGAGCTGAGGAAGGATGGAGTCCAAGCGGAACATGCGGAAGTCGGTGTGAGTGAACACTCCAGCGTAGCGGACACCGGTGTCGCCGCCTTCACAGAACTGAGAGAGGGACACAAGGGTCTGGGCACCCATGCCGTCGATGACAATGGCGTCAAGTCCTAAGGGCCCAAGCTTGCCTCTATGAGCAGGCTGTGTAGCAGGTCCAAAGGCGCCTTGAACGGAGAGGGGTCCGCAGGCAGTGACGTCGTAGAGGGCAGAGGGGTCGGATGTGCCACTGATGGAGCAACCGGAATCGAAGACAGTCTGTGCTGCGGAGTGTAGGGAGAACATGGCTGCAGAGGTCACAACCAGATTTGCCTGATGTTCCTCGGGAGGAGGATCATCAGAGTAGTCTGAGGAGGGTGCAGAGTCGTCGCCCTGGTGCTGGGCAGGGACAGACTGGTCAGGAGAGTCCGAAGCGGATCGGCGCAAAGGAGGGGTAGGTGGGCGTCCATAGTCACGGACGACACCGACCGTGGAGAACCTCTGGAACTTGGCAGATGGAATCTCGCTAGGTTGAAGGTCAGGGGACAGAATGAGAACATCGTCTTCACGACGACGTCGATGCTTGTTGGGGGTCTCGTACTTGTGGTGGACCACAGGCTCTTGAGGGAGCGGAGTTGGGCTGACCTCTGATGCGATAGCTCGGAAGATGCGCATGAGAGCGTTGAAATCCTTATCGTTCTCGGTGTAGTCCATAATGTGGATGGACTCAAGAACGAGTCGGCGAATGCCAGCCAAGTTCTCGATAGTAGCATCGCGGGTCTGAGGGATATCCCGATACGTCTGGGAGACGAACATCATGAAGTCGTAGATGAGCGCTAGCTCATATAGGGGAAGGACGTCATAGGAAAGGTCCAGAGTTTCGAAATATTTATACATTGCTAAGTAGTCCCCTATACGTCCGACAACGGACACATACGAGCCGGCGCAGCCAGGCGGGATGTAGTTCGTGAAGGTAGGGTCCATACGCATAAATTGTTCTCGTGTCCAGAAACCGTTGTACACGGGCATGCAGACTTCTGCATCAAATATCTCTTGACCGATGCGGTATATGAGGAACATGAGGGCAGAGCTGCCAGAAGCAAAGTCTGGACGGGCAAGGGAAATATGTCGGAGTGGTCCGCGGTCGAGCCAGCCAAAGATAGCGAGGACGAACTCAGTTGGGGAGACAGTGACATCCTTTGGACCGGGTCTTGTTATCTGGACATACCAGTGCTCCTTGTCGAGAGGATG
>JAYTNQ010000209.1:0-10528 GCA_043748255.1 Bacteroidota bacterium | reverse complement strand
TGGAAAAATTGCCGTTTGAGGAGCAACGAATTTTGGCAGAGCGCGACTTACTTTTTCAGATCAAAAACAATATGTATAATGTGGTAAAAGCCTATTTTTCAAACGTATCTGAAAACACCAAAACAGGAAGTGGTTGTATTGAAGTTTGTCAAAATCTGGAACAAAAAGTTGGCTTTGAAAACAACAAAAAAATATTCTTTTGGGTTTCAAAATTCCAAAATAAATTTCTTACGATTGTTGGTTTTATATTGGCTTTATTTAATTTTTTTAGATTTATCAAAAAGGATATTTTTGTTGGTTTTATCAGTTTTTGCATACTTTATTTTGTTGCTATTTCTGGTATTTCGTGTGGTCAAGGTGATCGTTTTCATATTGTTTTTTTTCCATTTGTTATTATTTTGATGGCAAATTTTTTGAAAAAAACTAATTTCAAATGGAGTAAATAGTGATGAATATCAGTTGTTGTCACTAATAATTTGGTTGTCAGGATTGAGTATAATTATTTAATTTCTGTTTATTTCATTTGAATTGTTTTATTTTCTTTCAGATTTGGTCTAAAGAAACTTTAAAAGTAATTTGCTTTTGATGGTTCTTGTTGTGAATTTTTTTGCTTATGATGTATTGAAATGCAAAAAAAGTCTATATTCGCCCCGATGTAGCGGTATCCTTTTTGGATTTTCTGAAAAAGAAAATCCAAAAAGATATAGCGTGCAGCGGGACAGGTAGTGTGCGAGACGGGTTTGTGTGCGCCAAAAAAAAAGAATATAATTTGGAATCAAAAAATATTTTTGAAAGCTGAATTTATTTTATTTTTTTGATTTTGACTTGGTAATGTTTTCTTTTTTTAAATTATTTTAGTTTTTGAGTACTTGTTTTTGGAGGTTTAGTTTGTAAATTTTGGAAGATTTTAATGCTTCGTCATTGTCTTCGCAGAGCAGAAAAGTGTAGGCAGAATCAGTGTTTTCAAATAAAGTGAGACCTTCAAATTTTTTGGAGTCTGAAATTTTTATTGTAAAAATTATTTCAAGGGTTTTCAATTCCATACAGCCAATCAAACTTCCATTTATCAAACCGTCATCAATTGTTGAAGTACTGTTTTCGGCGGCGGCCAAAAAAAATATTTTGTAATCGAGCAAAATGCAATCGGTAAAAGTGCTTTGAAAACCATTTATTTTTGGAAGGTTAATGATTTGAAAATCAATGTTTTTATTTTTTTTATTATATATAAAAACGCCATTTATAGCGCTTTTTCCGTTGCCTCGTTGCCACAAATACCAGTTGTTGTTTACAAAAAAACTTCCTTCAATATTCAAATCGTCTTCTCCAAAACCTGCTATTTTTTGGCATTTTTTGAACCATTTTTTGATATTTTTAGATTTTGTTTGAGCAGATTGTAGATCAAATGTTTGCCTTAAATTTCTACATTTGGAAGATCCTGACCCAAAAACGAATAGTTTTTCATTTTTGAAACTAATAGATTCAAAATCGGGTTTTTGTTTTTTGGGTATATTTTCGCTTGCGTTTTCAATTAATTTGTGCTTTGTTAATTTGTTTGAAATAATTTCAAATTCGTACAAAAAGCTTGAATTGTCGCTAATCAAAAAGAGTTTTTTTTTGTAATAATATAGGCCAGAGGCGGCGCTAATTCCGTTTATGGTAAAAAAATATTCGGGTTCTGGGTTTTGCATTTTTTAATTCATTTTTGACAAAATTAATTTTAAAAAACAATATTGCAAACAATGATCTGTTTTTTTTGAAAATCAGTAAATTACTTTTAATTTTCGGTTTGTTGTTCCCAATTTTATTACAAATGGTTTCAAAATATTTGTATATTTGTCGAAATAACTTTTAACAAAATGAAAAAAAATATTTTAATTATTGCCTTAATAATGGTTGCAACAACCGCTTTTTGTCAAAAAAAAGAAAAAATAAAAGGATCTAAAACTGTAACTATCGAAAACAAAACTGTTGCCGATTTTGATGCAATTGAAGTTTTAGACGATTTGGAAATATCGCTTATAAAAGGAGACAAAAATGGTGTAGAATTAGAAGCCGATGACAATCTTCAAGGTTCGCTCTCGCTTGTTTCAAACGGAGGTGTTTTAACATTATCGTTATCAAATAAAATTTCAAGTTACAAAAAATTCAACATTAGAGTTACTTATACTGATGATTTTAAGGCAATTACATCAAGGGATGAGGCCAAAGTTACTGCTTTAGAAACGATTAAATTAGCTTCAATTTCATGCAATAGTTTTGATTCTTCTAAATTGTTTTTGAATGTTGATTCAAAAATATTTTTATTATCAAGTTACGACAAATCCAAGTCTGAATTGAACCTGAAAACGGACCAATCAACGATTGTGATGAGCAAAAATTCAGAATTAAAAGCATTAATAGCATCTTCGGTTTTAAAAATGGATATGTATCAAAAAACCGATGCGACACTTGAGGGTGATATTATTGATTTTCAGCTTCGATTGGATAATAACGCCGAGTTTGAGGGCAAAAATCTAACAGCAAAAAACGCCACTATTTTGGCAGAAGCCTACACAAAAGGAAGCGTTTTTGCGGCAGCTACTTTTATTCTTGATGCTTCTGGTGATGCGGCAATAGCATTATTTGGTGATCCAAAAATTGAAATCAAAAGGTTTGAAGACGAGGTTGTTTTGTCTAAAAAGAAAATGAAATAAAATCGGCAAATTTTCAATAAAATAATTTTTATTTGTTGTAATATCTTATATTATTTAGAAGCTAGATAACGTTCAGCATCCAAAGCTGCCATACAGCCAGTGCCTGCTGCAGTAATTGCTTGTCTATATACATGATCTGCAGCATCGCCGGCTACAAAAACACCTTTAATATTGGTTTTTGATGTGCCTGGAATATTGATGATATAGCCCGTTTCGTCTAAGCTGATAAAATCTTTAAAAATGCCGGTATTAGGCTGATGTCCAATGGCTATAAAAAATCCTGTTGCTGGAATATCAAAAACAGAATCTGTAGATTTATCTTTGGTTCTAACACCCGTAACTACTTGATTATCACCCAAAACCTCAACCGTATCGTGGTGCATCAAAATAGTAATGTTTTCAGTTTTACGAACACGATCTTCCATTATTTTTGAAGCTCGAAATTTTTCGCTTCGCACCAACATCGTAACTTTTTTACACATTTTTGACAAATAGTGTGCTTCTTCACAAGCCGAATCGCCTGCTCCAACAATTACTACTTCTTGATTTCTATAAAAAAAGCCATCACAAATTGCACAAGCAGAAACACCTCCTCCAGTTTTCAGGTAATGCTGTTCTGACGGAATGCCCAGATATTTTGCAGTTGCTCCTGTCGAAATAATAACTGTTTCACAATGTAGTTCAATAGTGTCATTGATCCAAACTTTATGAATATCGCCAGAAAAATCTACTTTTGTAGCCCATCCATCTCTTACTTGTGTGCCAAAGCGCTCGGCTTGCTGCTGCAGTTGTACCATCATTTCTGGCCCTGTCACGCCGTCAACATAACCCGGAAAATTTTCGACCTCGTTGGTTGTTGTAAGTTGCCCGCCGGGTTGACTGCCTTGATATAAAATGGGATTCATATTGGCACGTGCAGCATATATTGCTGCGGTATATCCTGCTGGGCCAGACCCTATGATCAAACATTTTATTTTTTCGATAGTAGTGTTCATTTTGAATTTTTTTTGCGAATTTACAATTAAAAAAAGGTTTTCAAAACACCAATTTTAAATTTTTAATCAAATTCAAAAAAAATATTGGTTTAGCCAAAAATTATATTATATTTGCACTCGGTTTTCGGGGTGTAGCGTAGCTCGGTTATCGCGCCTGCTTTGGGAGCAGGAGGCCGCAGGTTCGAATCCTGCCACCCCGACACAAAGTCTTTTCTTCCAGAAAAGACTTTTTTTTTGACCAAAAAATTAAAGTCAGTTTTTTCCAGTTTTTTCCCAAGTAGCAAACATTTCGATTTCTGAATCAAGCAATTTTTCAGCATTTAAGGGCATGGCAACAACACCTTCGGCGTGTGAAATGGTTTTAAAAATTTTGCCGTTTTGGGTTTGCGTCATAATTGTAAAATAATCGGTCAAATCTATTCCGGCAGCGGTATTACTTTGATTATGACAACTCACACAATTATTTTGCAATAACGGATTGATGTGGTTTTCAAATGTGATTTCGGTAGCTGCATGAGCAGAAATTGCTATATCACAACTATTGTTTTGCATGCCTTGCTCAATCCATTTTAAAATAATTTTTTTTTGATTTGGAGTCAATTTTGGATGCGGATTTGGAGGCATTCTGTCGCGTTGAATAACTTTGGCAAGAACATTTTTGCTAAAATCATTTGTTTTATCGGTTCCAATGATAGCTTTTATATTTTCAAATGTATCCAATGATACATCGTCTTTTTTGTTAAGAATATTGTGGCACGAAACACAATTTTCTTGCAAAATTGGCATGACTTGTTGTTTAAAATAGACAACTGTCGAATCACAATTAGTTTTTTGAAAGCACTCATATTTTGAGTTATGTTTCTTTTGTATAAATCCAAATAACACAAAAGTAACAATTGAAATAAGTGTCAAAGACAAAGCTTTTTTTTTCATAAAAAGGTGTTTAAATCATTATTACTACTGTTTTTTTGATTTGTTTTTGGTCATTTTCATATTCAAAACTTCTACCAAAAGTGAAAATGCAATTGCAAAATATAGATAGGCTTTTGGAACAACTTCTACATGATTTCCTAAAAAAGATGCGTTCGATAGATGTGCTGCTTCAGTGATTAGCATAAATCCTATTAAAACCAAAAAAGTAAGCCCAAGTATTTGAATAGAAGGATGTTCATTTACAAAATTCCCTACCGGAACTGCAAATTGCATCATAATTATTACCGAAATTATCACAGCTGCAATCATAATATATATAGCACCATTAACTCCATTTGTCATTCCAACAGCAGTCAAGATACTGTCAAACGAAAACACGATATCTATCATAATAATTTGACCAATAACATTTGAAAATGATTTGGTAGCCTCTTTTTTTAGTTCTCTTTCTTCTTGCCCTTTTTCATCTACTTTTTCTCTAATTTCATTGGTGCTTTTGTACAATAAAAATAGTCCTCCAAACAAAAGAATCAAACTTTGACCAGTAATTTGTGCAGAAAACCAACCTAAATCTATAATTAGCCAAGGGGCTTTCATAGCAATTAGAAGGCTGATGCCAAACAAAAGTGCTATTCGCATAAACATTGCCAAAAACATACCAATTTTTGTAGCACGTTTTCTAATTTCTTTTGGTAATTTTCCTGTTGCGATAGAAATAAAAATTATGTTGTCTATCCCAAGTATAATTTCCAAAAAAGTCAACGTTAACAAGGCAATCCATGCACTAGCACTTAAAAATACTTCCATATAATTGATTTTTTGAAATTTTAATTTAATTTGATTGCAGTTCCAATTTGTTTGACATTAGATCCTACAAAACCAAATTCAAAGGTATATGTTTTTTTTGAAGTGGACAATATTTTGATCAAAATAGCTTTTTTTTCTTTGATGCTTTTGGGATGTTTTTTTTGCAAAATATACTCGCAATCGTTCAACCATCTTATTGTCGAACTGTCTTTTTTGTTTTCAAATGTTGCAATTTCAAGGTCGTCCTTTCTTTCAAAAAAACTACTTTGTTTGACACCATTAATTTCAAAATCAAATCTAAATTTTCCGGTTTTGAAGTCGCCGCAATTTCGTTCTTGTTCAAAACAAGATGTTAATGAAATTGTTAGCCATAATACAATTATTTTTTTCATTTGAAGCGTCACATTTTTATTCGATTTTGATATTATATTTGTCTAACAAACCAATAATTCCTTGATTCGAAAATCTGGCTTTTGCCATAGGATTGTATTCAGGGTCAATTTTGAAATTAAAAGCGCTTGTAAAATTGGCTCCCGCCAAATTGGTTTCGTTAAAAACGGCGTTGTCCAAATTACAATTGTCAAAAAGGGCGTTTGTGAGATTGGTTGACACAAAATTGACTTCTATCAAAGAGCAATTCACAAATTTTGTTTTAACCATTTTTTTGTTAGAAAAAGAAGCATAATCAAGACTACAATCTTGAAAATCAACCTGAAACAAAAAATCTGTGCAACCATCAAATAAAATACCAAGCAATTTGCAGTTTTTGAAACGCACGTTTTTGAGGCTACTATTTGTCAATTGTGTCATCGATAGGTTGCAATCAAAAAATTCACAATCCATAAAAGTATTGTTTGAAAAATCTGAGTTCGAAAAATCACAGTTTTTAAAAACACAATCCTCAAACTCACGATTGTTGATTCGCTGGCTGATTTGATTTACTTTTTCAAAAGTTTTTTGAATATGAATAAGGTCGTTCATGATTTTAATTTAAACTATTTACAAGGGTTTTGATACCTTTAAAAATCAAAAAAACAGCAACAAAACAAATCAATATTCCAATCAAAAGCACCAAATAATGCCAAACATTTTGACCATTGCAAAAAGCATTATAGATCACATATGGCCCCAAAAACAGCAATATCAACGATCCCGATAAGTATTTTGTAGCTTTTTCAAGCAAAATTTTGTTTGGCATTTTATAAATTTTTATTTTTTGAAAATGCCAAAACGGCATCCCTAACATTTTTAAAATCTGACAACAATTGCAGTGCAATCGATTCTGAAACCTGAATTTCGTCCATAATCATTTTTACACCACGACAAACCAACTTGCTGTTGCTCAATTGCATATCAACCATTTTGTTGCCTTTTACCCTGCCCAATTGTATCATAGAAGCAGTTGAAATCATGTTAAGAACCATTTTTTGAGCAGTGCCGGCCTTCATTCTCGAGCTTCCAGTGACAAATTCTGGACCAACAATTACTTCGATCGGAAATTTTGCACAAGCAGACAACGGACTATTTTGATTACAACTGATAGCCCCCGTAATAATATTATTTTGGTTGCATGCGCTCAAACCATGAAGTACATAAGGCGTTGTGCCAGATGCCGCAATACCAATAACAATGTCGTTTTGGTTGACACTATGACTTTCCAAATCAAGCCAGGCTTGAGTAGTGCTATCTTCGGCATTTTCAACAGCCTTCCGAATAGCAACATCACCCCCAGCAATAATTCCGTTTATCAAATCAAAGGCAACACCAAAAGTTGGCGGGCATTCAGACGCATCAACAACGCCCAATCTACCAGACGTACCAGCACCTATATAAAAAACACGACCACCACTATTGAGGTTGATCACTATTTGATTGACCAATTTTTCGATGTCTGGCAATGCTTTTTGAACAGAAAAAGCTACCGATTGATCCTCAAGATTAATGTTTTTTAGTAAATCTGAAACACTCATGAGATCCAAATCATCATGATTAGAACTCTGCTCCGTTGTTTTGACGAAACTATCCGAAATGTCTTGCATACAATTTTTACAAAATTAATGCAACAAATATACAAAATCAATTGTAATCAAATCCAATACCGGATACAAAATAAAATTGCCAAAAAACACAATTCTCTAACTATTTTTTCGTGGCATTTGCCTTTCAATCCCAAATTTCCAATCTTTTTATTTTGGCGCACACTATCCGTCTTACTACACTCCCTGTCCCGCTGCACGCTATATCTTTTTTTGGTTTTTAAAAAAACCAAAAAAAGGATACCGCTACATCGGGGCGATTTTAGACTTATTGGGTCTTCAAGACATTTTGAAAATACATCTACCAAATTTGTGTACGAACACTTATGACCAAAAGTGACACAAAACAAAGCAAAAATTTGTAAAACCACCAAAAAAAAGCTACTAAAACGGCTTTGTAATGGCAACAAAACTTTACAATAACCCCATAGAGATGATATAATTGACGGTTCCAGTAACCGGAGATTATCTCATTGGATATATTTTTTGCTATTTGATGATTGCAATTCATTGTTGGCTTTTAAAGCACAAGGAAAGGATGGCTGTTTTGGCAGTAGTCGTTATTGGATTGTTTTTAAGAAAGTTTCTGGCTTCATCACCGATAATTTGCTTGTTTTATAATCTTTTATGTTTCGAGTTATAATTATTTTTTTGAGGTGTGCTTTTAACTACTTATTATAATTTGCTGATATTGTACATTTTGTGTTTTCATCATACGATTTATTAATAGGTCAAAAATTTTATCCTTGTTATTTGACCTATTTATTCGGTAACTAAACTCGTTTAAATACTTTTGAATATGATCTTCGTGAACCCAAGAAAAGGTGCTTCGTAGCCACGATTTAACCTGATGGATTATTGTATGTATCTCTTTTGAGGAACTTCCTTTGTTACTTTTTATTTGAGTAATATCAAATTCTTTTAGTAGTGGTTTATATCCCGTCCATTGGTCAGTTTTAATTGTTGCCGTTTTTGAAATATGTTTATCAAATATTTTGCGTAGTTCCGATGACGAATAATCTTTAAGACGGTCAAAATAAACACGTTTCATACCACCTGTTTCGGTTGTTTCAACCGCAACAATCAACTTCTTTTTTTTTTGAATCATTGCTGCGTCCTTGTTTTAAATCTTCTTTGCCACCGAATACAAATTCATCAACAAAAACTTGACCAATCATAGGCATACTCTCGCTACTTGCCATACTAATCCTAACTTTTTTAATAAAATTTGTTGCCGTTGTTCTACTAATTTTTAAACGATTTGCCATTTGTTTTGTTGAAATTCCCTTGGTTGTTGCACTCAATTCAAAAGCAATTGCAAACGCTTTGCGTAAACCAAATCTAACTCTGTGAAACATTGTACCAACAATTGGACTTTCAATATGATGACACAAATTACAATCCCTAGCAAAATTCTTTTTGCGGATTGTGAATTTCGTATGATTGCAATTCACGCATTTGAAACCACTTTTCCATTTGATTTCAGCTAAATATTCCATACAATCTAAATCAGTTTTAAACCTATCTGTGAAATCTAAAATACTTTGTCCTATAAATTTTTCCATGAATCAAATATACAAAATTATAAGTAATTAAAAGCACACCTCAAAAAAAATATATTGTTGGGTCAGTTAAGATGCAATCATAAAATAGTAAGACACAACGGACAAGATTGTTAACTCTATAGTTCTAAAATAATTGACAGAGAAGGTAAACAAGAATTTTTAATAATAGTATCGATCAATAAACCAGAGCAGGCAATGATTTATTACAAAAAAAAATGGCAAATTGAAACCCTATTTAGCGGTTTAAAAATCAGTGGATTCAATACAGAACTACAGACGTTACCGATCTGAAAAGATTAAAAAGACTATTTTTGAATATAATAACATTTGCTTGGTGTTTTAAAATTCGGGATCATATTGGTCTAAAAAAATGAAATTGTAATCAAAAACACGTTGGATTACTTATCAAGATTTTTGATTACAAGGTTTAATACACTGTTAATCAAGACCCTTAAATTTTTATCGTGTGCTTATATCTTTTATTTTAAGTAAAAAAAAATCATATATCCAAAATAGACTATATTGTATTTGTATTTTAAATTACTTCCTAGGATGAAAATCATGCATCACTTTGGTCAAAAATTTCCTGTCTAAATGAACATATATTTCCGTTGTAGTTATAGATTCATGTCCCAACATCAACTGTATTGCCCGCAAATCTGCACCGTTTTCGAGCAAATGTGTAGCAAAGGAATGTCGCAAAGTATGTGGGCTTATATTTTTTTGCAAATCAATTGCAAAAGCCAATTTTTTTATAATCGTAAAAATCATTGCACGAGTTAATTTGCTACCTCTTCTATTCAAAAAAATGGTGTCTTCATGTCCTTTTTGAATCTTTAAACTACTGCGAATGTGAGCTTTATAAATCAAAATAAAATTTTGAGTAGGCTCGGCAATAGGCACAAATCTATCTTTGTTGCCTTTGCCGGTGACTTTTATAAAACCCTCCTCAAAAAACAAATCCGATATTTTCAGATCAACAAGCTCTGAAACACGCAAACCACATCCATAAATAGTTTCAATTATTGCCCTGTTTCGCTCGCCCTCGTTGCTCGAAAGATCAATAGCAGCAATCATTTTGTCGATTTCAATAACCGTCAAAGTATCGGGTAATTTTCTACCTGTCTTTGGCGATTCTATTAATGACAAAGGATTTGAAGTTCTATAATTTTCAAAAATCAAATACCCGAAAAAACACTTTAATCCGGATATTATTCTGGCTTGTGACTTTGCATTAACTTGTTTATCAAGGCTATAAACAAACTCTTGAAGCGTGATATCATCAATGTTTTGTGGCGAAACTTCTATTTTTTTGTTTTCCAAAAACAAACAAAGCCGCACCACATCAAAACTATAATTTTCGATAGTGTTGGCAGACAAGCCTCTCTCAATTCTGAGGTATGTTTGAAAATCTTTGATAAAAAAATCCCAATTCATACTGCAATATAGTGAATTTTTATAAAAAAAACCACGACAAGCGTGGTTTTGATTGATTATAT
>JAYTNQ010000208.1:0-4028 GCA_043748255.1 Bacteroidota bacterium | reverse complement strand
AAATCATCATTTAAAGTTGCTTTTTCTGGAAAAACAGGATTTGTCAAATCTATCGTGCAACCCAATTTTTGAAAAACCTTGATTTGCTGCTCAAAAACAGTGGTTAATGGCTGGAAAATTTTATTAAAACGTCTTGTTAGTGTTTTTTTTTGGGATCTGTTTTTGTTGATGGTGGCGGTATTTGTGCCTATTATTGCAAAAAGGGCGCACACAATTTTGGATCGAATTACGTTATGAAGGTCTGCAAAGGAATCAATATTCTTTTTTTTGAGTTGCCAAAAAAGGCGAAATAATCCCAAAAAGCCTTTGTGTTGTGGCTGAAAGGCAAAAAACGCAAGATTTGGAATGTTTTGAAAAAAGGGTTCAAAAAAAGGTCGGCTTACGACTGTGATTTTCAAGTTGGCATTTTGTGAAAGGACGGCTCTCAAAACGGGCACAATCATAGCAACATCGCCCATTGCAGAGAGTCGGAAAACGGCGATATGTGACTGTTTTTGTTTCAAAATGAGGTTGTTCTATTGTATTTTTATGCCATAGCCCAGATAGCAATGGAAAGCCTTTTGAAAAAAACGACATTTTTTTGTTAAAGAAAAAAAGCGACCAAAGAAGCTCTTTTTTCTTTTTACAAAAAAAGGAGTTTTTGAAAAAAGCTTGTAATGAATAGCTGGAAAAAGCTCCAAAAACTACTTTTTATTTTGGTATAAAATAGGGTTCAAATCAGTGTCGTTATACATTTTCATTTGTTTGTAAACTTTCATAAATTTATCTCCATTTTCTATATCCAAAATCAGGTCGTCGATGGCCGTCATCAGGTCTGTGCGTTGCTCCAAAAGCACATTGAGCTTGGTTTGACAATTGTCTCGATGCAACTGCGAAGCCTCGTCTCTGTTGACTTCTTGTGCCATGTGAAATATTTTTAGGGCCAAAATAGAGAGCCTGTCAAAAGCCCACGCAAGACTTTCGGAATTGATTTTGGCGGTAGATTTGACAACTACTTGATGGTATTTTTGCAAGAAAAAACTGTCGATATATTCCACCATATCGGTACGTTCTTGGTTGGAAGCATCTATTTTTCGTTTCAAGATCAGCGCATCAACAGGGTTGATATTGGGGTCGCGAATAATATCTTCAAAATGCCACTGCACTGTGTCTATCCAGTTTTTGAGATACAGCAAATGTTCTAATTTTTCGTTTGGATAAGGGTTTGATATTGGCTGATTTACATCGTCAAATTGGTGATAATCGCGAATACTTTGTTCAAAAACCGAGTTGGCTAACTTTGAAATCATATATTTGTGTTTTAAAAAACAAAGATACTTTTTTTAATTTAAAATTAGAATATGCAAATTCATTATTTATCGGCAGAAAACAGTGTTTTGAACCATTTTTTGGGTCAAATTAGAAATATAAATGTGCAAAATGACAGTATGCGGTTTCGACGAAATATCGAACGGATTGGCGAAATAATGGCCTATGAAATGAGCAAAAATTTGCATTATAAATCGGTTAGTATTCAAACCCCGCTTGGCATAAAGCACACCACCGAGATAGAAGACGAGCTGGTTTTGTGCTCCATTTTGCGGGCAGGATTACCACTTCATTTGGGGTTTTTGAACTATTTTGACAATGCCGAAAACGGCTTTGTATCTGCTTATCGCTATCACAAAAATGGCGGTGATGCGTTTGAAATTCGTGTAGAATACCAAGCCGTGCCTCAAATCGACAACAAAAACTTGATTTTAATTGACCCAATGTTGGCCACCGGACAATCAATGGTAGCAGTTTTGAACAAATTGTTAGAAAAGGCAACCCCAAAAGAAATTCATATTGCCGTTGTGATCGCTGCCCCCGAAGGCATTGCCTATTTGCAAGCACATTTGCCAGATTATTGCCACCTTTGGGTAGCAACGCTCGACCAAAAACTCAACCAAAAAAACTATATCATTCCGGGGCTCGGCGATGCAGGCGACCTTGCCTATGGGAGCAAAATTTGATAAAAATTTCTTTTTTTTGGCGCACACCAACCCCTTTATCACACCACCTGTCCCGCTTTCGGCTATATCTTTTTGTTTTTTCTGAAAAAGAAAAAACAAAAAGGATGCCGCCTCAATCGGGGCGAATTTAGACTTAAATGCTTTTCAACACAGCGCTCTTTGTACCAATATATAATTAGAATTAAAGTCAAAGAAATATCCCTGTTTTTTGTCAAACAAAAAATGTTACATCGCGCTTTTTTAGACAATAAACCAAGCAAAGTAAATCACCAAAAAAAGTTTATTGAAACAGTGTTGCTTCAATTTGGCACAAAACAGATACACAATTTGCAATCAATCAGAAACCCCGACACGATAAAAATAGCTGCCAATTATCACAATCAGAAAATGAGCAAAACAATTTTTGAAATTGAACTTTCGAGAAGCAAAAATTCAACAAAAAACCGCAAAATTTAAACCAATCTTGTTTCATTACAAATAAAACACCTAAATTTGAAATTATTTTAGGCGACAAGATATGCAACAACAAAAATCATTTTTGATCTACAACGCCTCGGCAGGCTCAGGCAAAACATATACCCTAGTCAAAGAATATCTCAAAATTATTCTTTTGGCCAAGAGCAACGATGCCTACCGCCATATTTTGGCAATCACTTTTACAAACAAGGCAGTCCACGAAATGAAATCCCGAATAGTGGGCAACCTGACAGAATTTGCTAAAAAAAACCCAAGCTCAAAAGCACAATTTTTGATGCAGGATTTAAGTCACGATTTACATCCAATGACACCCGAGCAAATCAAAACAAAGTCGCAGCAAATCATCAAACACATTATTCACAACTATGCGGCATTTGATATATCTACAATAGACAAGTTTACTCACAAAGTAATTCGGGCTTTTGCACACGATTTGGGTTTGCCAATGACCTTTGAAGTAACTATCGAAAACGACAATTTGCTCACAGAAGCCGTAGATGCCTTGATTGCACGAGCCGGCGAAGACCCGGTTTTGACCAAATTGTTGGTCGATTTTACGATGCAAAAAACAGATGATGACAAATCTTGGGATATTTCAAATGAAATTTTTGAAGTAGGAAAATTGATTCATAACGAAAATAACCATTCCGAAATAGCCCTTCTAAAAGACAAAACCATCGAAGAATTTGTCGAAATCAAAACCAAAATCCAAAACATCAACACCGCTTTAAAAGCTGAAACAATCTTACTTGTTCAAAAAATAGTAAATTTACTGCAGCAAAATAAAATCGAAAACAGTTCGTTTGCTTATGAAAGATTTCCAAAACATTTGACATACATATCCAATTTTGACCTCAAATATAACGATTATAGATTTGTGTCAAATGATGATTTTGCCATCAAAAAAACAGCCAAAGACAGGAGTATTATTGAGGCTTTACTTCCAGAATTTCTAACTATTTTGCCAGTTATTTATACCAATCTCGAAAAAATAAATGGCATTACTGCTTTTCAAAAAAACATTACGCCGCTGTCACTTTTAAACACGATAAGCAACGAATTTTCAAAAATCCAAACAGACAAAAACCTGCTGTCTATTGCAGAATTTAACACGCTAATTCACAACGAAATTCAAAACCAGCCAGCACCTTTTATATATGAAAAATTGGGCGAGCGCTACCAACATTTTTTTATAGATGAGTTTCAAGATACATCAGAAATGCAATGGCAAAATCTTATACCGCTTATAGACAACGCAACATCGAGCGAAACCAACAACCAAAAAGGCACCTTGATGATTGTGGGCGACCCAAAACAATCCATTTACAGATGGCGTGGAGGCAAAGCCGAACAATTTATTGGATTGACCAAAGCGGATTTTCCGTTTAATAATAAAGAAAAAGAATGCCGCAATCTCGAAACAAATCACCGCAGCTATTCAGAAGTCATCAATTTCAATAATGCTTTTTTTTCGATGATGTCAGCAGCGTTTTTGGAGCCCAATTACAAAGATTTGTACCAAAACAGCAGTTTTCAAAAAACAACCCAAAAACAAGG
>JAYTNQ010000207.1:0-4029 GCA_043748255.1 Bacteroidota bacterium | reverse complement strand
AACACGAATCTCCACAGTTTGTCATGCTGAAAGCATCTTACGGCAAAGTCTAATTTAGAAAGTTGGGTAATGAAACCCAGCATCACAACACCAAAAATATTTTGTTTTATTTGTAGTTGCTACCCAAACTGTTTTCAGCCCACACGAATCGGTAAGATCCTTTCAGGATGACAAACTGTGTGTGGGCGCAGCTTGTGGGCGCAAACAATTCTCTATTTTCTATTTTCTATTCTCTATTTTCTATTCTCTATTAACCATAAACCCGAATCCCCGCTGTTTGTCATGCTGAAAGCATCTTAGGGCAAAGTCTGAAATTAGAAAGTTGGGTTGAAAAACCTAGTATCACAATACCAAAAATAATTTGTTTTATTTGTAGTTTCTTCCCAAACTGTTTTCAGCCAACACGGATTCGTAAGATCCTTTCAGGATGACAAACTGTGTGGGGGCGCAACTTGACTACAAATCATTATCCATTAACAATTATCCATTAACACAAATCCGTAAAATCTGAATGTTTTTTCTTCAAATCTATATAAAAACCTGATTTTGATTTTTTTATAAAAAAAACAAAAAAAACTTGCATCACATCAATCCTTTTATTTATATTTGCACCTCATTACTGCGAAAGTAGCTCAGTTGGTAGAGCTCCAGCCTTCCAAGCTGGTTGTCGCGAGTTCGAGCCTCGTCTTTCGCTCAAAACCCTCTTCGTGAGGGTTTTTTTATACCAAAAAATCAAAATTATCATCGGTTTTTATTTCTATTGGCATTTGGTTTTGTCTAAATAAGCGTGCCGAAAACCTTCCTTTCAAAACGATTTTTTGATCACACACTTCGAGCCAGCTGCCTTCACGAAGCCCTAAAACCGGAATGTGGTTATGCACATGAAATTCGTTAATACGGGTTTCACGACTCTCGCCATTGTGCTTGGAATCCAAATCAGGGTCTAAATAGTGTGGGTTCAAATTAAATGGCAACAAACCCATTGTCGTATAGCTTGGCACCGCCACTATAGGCATATCGTTGGTGGTTTGCATATTTTGACCCGCAATATTGCTGCCGGCACTCGTGCCAAAATAAGGTACACCTTGCAGAACCGCAGTGCGCAAAACAGCCATCAAATTAAGTTTATAAAGCGTGGCCACCAACAAAAAAGTATTACCGCCACCAACAAAAACGGCTTCGGCGGTTTGAATAGCCGTGATAGGATCATCAAACTCATGCAGTCCAATTACTTTTTTGTTGATTTTTGAAAATGCGGTGGCAACAATAGTGGTGTATTGCTGATAGGATATGCCGCCGGGTTGTGCATACGGGACAAACAAAATAGTGGTTTGCTTTTGAAAAAAACCAGCCAATTCTGGCAAAATATAAGAAAGGTAGTCTTCACCAAAAAGCGAAGAAGTGCTGGCAATGAGGGCTTTTGTCATAAAATTTTGTTTTTGTTAAAAATTTATGAGGTAAAGTAATTCAAAAAAAATTGATAATAAAAACTAAAAAACCTTTTTTTTGACATAAAAAATCCAAAAGTTCAAGAGTTAACAACAGGCTTTACAAAAAAACTTATCAACACGAAAACGTTGTAGTGCGTTATATAAAAACGAGCTATCGCATTTTTAGCTAATTTTGTGTTTATTAATCAAAAAAAATAACACTATGTTTAAAAAATTACTTTTTTCTTTGCTGTTTTCAATGGCTGCCTTCACTTCTAATGCACAAAGTATTGGAATGATTGGGGCATTTAATAGCTGGAGTGGCGATGTGGTGATGAACACCACAGACAACGTTAACTTTTCATTAAACGCTTACACATTTACCATTTCAGGTGAAATGAAATTCAGACAAAATGCTGATTGGGCTGTAAACTGGGGTGCTGTAGATTTTCCGGCGGGTGTTGGAACGCAGGGTGGTTCGAATATTCCAGTACCAGCAGGCTCTTATGACATTACATTCAACATTACAACAGGGGCTTATTTGTTTACTCCGGTAGTTTTAGGTTTTGACAATATTGGAATCTATGGCGGTTTCAACGCTTGGGGACCAGCCGAAGCAATGATTACTACCGATGGTATAGATTATTCTAAAACAGATTTTCACTATACTGCTGCCGATGTCAAATTTATCAAAGACAACGATGCCACAATGACATGGGGAGGCACAACCTTTCCTGCTGGCATAGCTGTCGCTGGCGGAACAGCTATTCCGTTGATGCATGGATATTATAACGCAAATTTCAACAAAAGCACACTAGCTTATAGCTTTATTGAAGTTCCTGTAGGTATTATCGGTTCAGGAATAGGTGGATGGGGTGATGCAGACGAAATGGCAATGACATCTACAGATGGTGGTGTCAACTTTACAATGACAGGCATAACTCTTTTTAGCGGTGAAGTAAAGTTTAGAGCCAACTCTTCATGGGCAACAAACTGGGGTGCTGTTGATTTTCCATCTGGAACGGCCATTGTAAACGGACAACCTGGAAATGCAAATATACCAACACTTCCTGGTGTTTATGATATCGCTTTTAACAGAACAACAGGTGTTTATTCATTTGTATTGGTATCAGCAACTGTGGACAATTATGGAATTACAGGCGCATTCAACACCGCTGCTACGGCTGTAGCAATGGATGTTGACGCAACTGGAAATGATTATTACAAAAAAGACATGTATTTCAGTGCGCCAAACGTTCATTTTATCAAAGACAATGATCCAATGTTGGTTTATGGCGGCACAGGTTTTCCAATGGGTACTGCTACTCTTGCAGGTGGCGAAATTCCGTTAACGGTAGGTTTTTATAACGTAAGTTTCAAAAAAGATACTGGGGCTTATGCGTTTACAGACATTCCTGTATCAATGGTTGGTGATTTTACCAACTGGGGCGGTTCGCCAGATGTTGATATGATGTCAACTGATGGTGGTATTAATTTTTCTGCTATGGGCGTGGTTTTTGCTGCAAATAGCGGTCTTAAATTTAGAACAAACCACGATTGGGCTTTAAGCTGGGGAGGTCCAGATTTTCCTATGGGAGTAGCAACAAGCGCTGGAGGACCAAACATAAATGTAATTGCAGGCACCTATAACGTATCTTTCAATAGATTGACCGGTGAATATAGTTTTGCAGATCCTGCAGCGGCTACCACTACTTTCGACAAAAACGTGGTGAGTGTATATCCAAATCCTACTTCAAACGTTTGGAATTTCAAAACCAATAACACACAAGTAAGCAGTATTGCTATTGCCGATATTAGCGGCAAAATTGTAATGACCAAAAACATTATGGCATCAGAATTTGCAATAGATGCGAGTACTTTTGCATCGGGCTTGTATTTTGCCACCATCAAAGTTGGCGATAAAACAAACACTGTAAAAATCATTAAAAACTAAATTACCTTTTTTTTGAAGATAAAGAGCCGCTATTGCGGCTCTTTTTTTTTGGGAAAAAACGAGATTTTGGTTAATATTAGTTATTTTTGCTAAAAAAATCATGCGGAAAATCACGGTTTGCTTATTTTTATTGGTTTTTTCGACCAAATTATTCTCGCAAGGATGTAGCGATGCGGGTTTTTGCAGTCTTCAATCTGCCACTATACCAACTCATGAACAAACACAATTTGTGGCTGTTTCGGCTGGCTATGCCGCAGGTTTTGAAGATTTAAAATATACCAACGCCTCCTTGGAATATGGTTTTGTAGCCAACAAAAATTGGCGTTTTGGCTCAAAATTGACTTTTGTAAACGCAGAGGGTACACTTGGCAACAATAGTGGTCTTGGTGATTTAATATTATCATCAAACTATGCTTTATCAAAAAATAATGCACAAGATTGGCAGTTTTTGCTTGCTACGAAAATACCATTGGGCACAGCAAATAACAAAAACGACGGCGGATTTGCATTGCCGCTTGATTATCAAAATAGCTTGGGAACTTTGGATCTAATTATTGGCGCAAATCTGGTTCTCGACAAAACCTGGGAGTTGGGCAGTGGTTTTCAAATTCCGATAGTGCGGTCTAGTATCAATGAATTTGAAAC
>JAYTNQ010000206.1:0-1458 GCA_043748255.1 Bacteroidota bacterium | reverse complement strand
CCGGTTCAATGTTCTTAAAATTAGGTTTTAAGAGCGTCACTATGGACGATATTGCCACAGAAATGTGTATTTCAAAAAAAACTATTTACAAGTTTTTTGACAATAAAGAGCTATTAATCGCAGCAACATCAGCAACAATTCATACAGAAGTGCATCAGATTATTGACAATATTGTGGCACAAAATTTTAATGCAATTGCCGAAAATTTTGAGATACGAAAAATGTTTAAAGAAATGTTCAAAGCTTCTGAAACATCGCCGATATATCAACTAAAAAAATATTATCCCGCTATATATGAAGAAGTTATGTATCGCGAAACCAATGAATGCAACAAAATTTTTAGTTTAAATATTCAAAAAGGAATTACACAAAAACTCTATCGTAAGGATTTGAATATCGAAACCTGTGTGCGATTTTATTATGCCTTAATTTTTAGTATCAATGGCTCGGTGGTCTCTGAAAAAGAAGTGCTGCAATTAGAATTAGAAGCATTAGAATACCACACTCGCGCAATGGCAACTCCAAAAGGGATACAGGAACTCGAAAAACAATTAGCAAACCCAAATATATAATGAAGAATATTTTTTTTATCGGCCTTTTGGCTTTTACTACGGCTACTTTTGGACAGAAACCAACAACAATCCCTACCTACAATCTGCAACAAGCGATAGATTTTGCCCTACAAAACAACTACAAATCTATTAATGCCGTGCGTGACATAGCGGCTTCAAAACAGAGAAAGTGGGAAACCACCGCCACGGGATTACCCCAAATCAATGCAGGATTGGATTATCAAAATTATTTGAAACAGCCTATTATTTTGGCAGATTTTAATAATGATGGCATCAACGAAGAGTTTGTTTTTGGCACCAAACAAAGCTTTAAAGCAAGTGGTACTTTGAGTCAATTGATTTTTGATGGTTCCTATATTGTAGCACTGCAAGCCTCAAAAGTGTATTTGCAAATTTATGAAAATGCGAAGAAAAAAACCGACGCCGATATTAAAGAAACCATTACAACAGCTTATGGAAATGTACTTTTGGCTGAAGAAAGCATCAAAATATTAGAACAAAACAAGGCTATACTTGAAAAAAATTATAACGATGTAACCCAAATTTATAAAAACGGAATGACCGAAGAAGAAAGTGTAGAACAAATTGCCATTACGCTTGCCACCGTAAAAAACAGTTTGAACAATATAAATCGGCTTCACGAAATTGCGCTCAAAATGTTGAAAATCAACATGGGTTTGACCTTGGAGAGCGAATTAAAACTGAGTGATGACTTAGAAAATCTGACCAAAACCAATCTCGAAAACGGACTGAAAAGCGGAACTTTTGAAGTAACAAAAAATATTGATTATCAAATTATGAGCAGCTTGGTAACCCAAAAAAAATTATTTCTGAAATTAGAAAAAAGCAAAGCTTTGCCTACACTTTCTACCTTTTTGAATTATGG
>JAYTNQ010000205.1:0-1458 GCA_043748255.1 Bacteroidota bacterium | reverse complement strand
AAAAATGCCCGAAAGGAACAAAAACTCACAAGATTAATGATAAAGTATATTGTAAGACGGTTGTTGATAAAAAAGACAAAGTTTTATCAAATATGGTTGTAGAAAGTATTCATGAAGAAAATGATACAAGTGGTTTGGTAATAAAGGAGGGTAAAAAATGTCCGAAAGGTGCGAAAACTCACAAGATGAACGACAAAATTTATTGTAAGACAGTTCTTGATAAAAAAGACGAGGTTTTATCAAATATTGCGGAAAAAAATCGTGCGGATAATGACACAGATGGTTTGACATTAAAGGTGGGGAAAAAATGCCCGAAAGGGACAAAAACTCACAAGATTAATGATAAAGTATATTGTAAAAAAAATGTTTAGACACCTGTTGAACCAAATCCACCCGAACCTCTGGCGGTCTCGCCCAATACACTTCTATCATCCACCAATATGACAATAAAAGGTTGTAGGTCTCCACTGCATATTTGTAAAAGACGTGAATGTTTTTCAATAGTGGTAGAAACATAGTCATTTCGAATTATATCGAAAATAGCAAGTAAACGGCCTCTATATCCAGAATCTATAATTCCTACGCTATTAGCAAAACGTAAATTGGTTTTAGATATTGAAGACCTTGGATATAAATAAAACCCGCAATTATCTTTATTATCATCAAGCATAGAACAAGTAACTTGCGTGTCAAGCTTGACTGTATTTAAATTCGTTTCAATATCTTCTGGACTAAATAGGTCAAACCCAGAATTTGGGTGTGACGAATTAACCTGTCTATTATGTTCTTCCACTGAAATCATATACTTCTCCCTTAGTTCGTTATTAGCTGTGTGAATAAATAGGGTTCTCATTGATATATAATACTACACCAATCCTCTATACACTTTTTTTATTTGTCTTATCGCAACAGCATTTTCTGTGACTTTGCTTCAATTTCTCCAAATATAAAATAGCGTCCATGTGTTCTTCTTGAGCGTGAACAATCCATTCATCAAATCCAAGGTCTTCTCTATCAAGAGTAACCCCATATTTTTCTATTCCAACATTTGATCTACTGACGAATTTCGAAATAATACTATTTACAACGGAGTCAGTGCAATACTTATTTGTTTCCATTGTTATTCTACTATACAATATATTCTTTATCTCATTTTCTAAAAAAAAAACGTTTTTACAGTTTTACAGTTTTTATAGTTTGGTATTTTTATGATATTTTTTGTATTTTCTTGTTCGGTTGAACGCATCAATTTGGTGTCATAATCTCATCGTATGATGTATCCATAATATTTTCACTTTCACTTTCATCTTCATTTTCATTGTTGAATTCGTCATCATCTGTTTCTTCGTCATCGTCCTCATCAACATCACTTTCATCTTCTGACTCATAATCACTTTCACAATTTTCGTCTTGTATTATAAATTTTTCTCTACATAAGGGGCAAACAAGGTCTTTATT
>JAYTNQ010000204.1:0-4052 GCA_043748255.1 Bacteroidota bacterium | reverse complement strand
AGGGCAAAGGCGGAGCTCCTTTTTTTTGGGCGTTTTTCAGCCCAAAAAAAGAGCGGGAGCCGGAGACCGACCCGTAGGGGCACGCCCAAAAAAAAACCCGCTAATGCAGGGTTTTGGTGTTTATTTTTTTAAAAATCGATAGGTTTGGGCTTCGTTGTTTTTGAATATTTTGACAAAATAGAGTCCAGATTCCAGGTTTGTTAGGTTTATGGTTTGATCATTTTCGGTGATAATGGTTTGGGTTGCTACAAGTTGCCCGATGCTGTTGTAAACCATATATTTTTCTGGAAGTTGATTTTGTGTGGATTTGATATTTATATAGTCTTGTGCTGGATTTGGATAAAGTTGAATGCTGTTAAAAAACGGTAATTGATTGGTTGAAAGTGGCAAACAGGCGGATGATGTTTTTAATGAGGCGCGTCTTATTGAGTTGTTCATCACGGCTGTGATTCGGGCTTTTTGGTTGAGTGTAAAAATATTCATACAGATATCGTTTGTATAATCCATGTAGTTTTCGACCATATCGTTGCCGGGGTCTGTGGGGCAAGAGTTGTATATTGCATTGCAATCATAGTTTTCCCAACCGGCATTTGGTGTGTCTGCGCAATAGTCTGTTCCGCTGCAGTCTTTGCCTGTGCTTTGGCTGCCAACATCGCCCCAAACGTGTAATAAACCCAAGCAATGACCTATTTCGTGGGTAGATGTTCGGCCTTTGTCATAGTCTGTAAAATAGGGACCTGGGGCTATGTCAACGGATCCAAAACAGCGATAATCTACTACCAATCCGTCATGATTTGCTGCGCCTTCGTTGGCATTCAATCCGGTTAGGCTCGAGGTGCTCGGAAATTGTGCATATCCTAAAGTGCCATTCATTTCTGCTGATGTTGTGTCTGAAAAATATACGGTCCAAATATTAAAATATTGTGTTGGATCCCATTGTGTGGTGGTTTTCATGAGTTCGGTTGCGGTCATTGTGGCATAGTTTGCCGCTGTCTTGGTGATGCGGTCTATGCCGTTGGTTGCTGTTCCGTTTGGTTTGCGTTGTGCAAGACAAAATTCGATTTCGATATCGGCACCAACGGGGTTTGTGTTATAGCCGTTTGTGCCAAACATTTTTCGGAAATCTTGATTCAAAATCGTGATTTGCGACATGGCTTGTGCGTCTGTAATGTTTTCGTTTGTACCAATGGCATCGCCGTTACTGATGATGTGAATCACCACCGGAATTATAATAATTGTGGTTGGTTGGTTTTGGTTTTTGTGGTCTAAAACTTCTTGAACTTTTGGTGCTATCCAGTTTTCAAATGCGGCTGCTGTTGCTCGTTTTGGGTCTTGTGCTCGCAATAATTGTTCGTATTCGGAGGATGCGCAGCGTACTTTTGCGGTGGGCGATTTTCTGGAAAAGTGG
This sequence comes from Bacteroidota bacterium, assembly GCA_043748255.1. Classification (GTDB taxonomy): domain Bacteria; phylum Bacteroidota; class Bacteroidia; order Flavobacteriales; family Flavobacteriaceae; genus Flavobacterium. The sequence goes on along the minus strand of JAYTNQ010000204.1, from coordinate 2,644 downwards.
ATTGTGGTTTGTGCAAAGGTCAATGTGGTTTGCATCAATAGTATTGTCAAAATGATTTTTAGAAAACGATTCATGTTGGTTTGGTTTTAAAACAGGTTGCAAAAATAGTATTATATTGGAATAATTGTTGTTTTGTATAAAAAATTTTAATTCTTTGATTTGGAACTGCTTGCCTTTGTTTTTATGATTGCATTCTTTTTGTATAAAGGCAAAAAGTAAGATAGGCTATAGTTGAATCCAACGCCAAAGTTGCCGTTATAAGTGCTATTGAATCCTGGTATATATAGGTTATCAAAATTGTCAGGTTTGGTGTTGGCAAATAGCATATTGGCTCGCAAACTGAATCCTACAAAGAGGTTGTTTATAACCCTTGTTTTGAGTCCAAACACAACTTCGAGCCATTGCGCTGTTAATCCATCAAATTTTTGATTGGCCATAATTGGTGGTGCGGCATCAAAATAATGGTCTTGGTTGTAAACCGTGTAGCTGTTGAGTTTTTGCGAAAATGTACTGGCACTATATCGCACCCCAAAATAGATCATGTTTTCTAAATCGAGCCAATTTTCGTGGGCATTATAGTCAAAACCGGCTTTCAAATAGGTGCCGTTTGTACTGAAATTTAGTAGTTTGTCTTGGTCTGTTTTGCTTTCTGTACCTATTTCGGCGGCCAAAAAATATTTTTTTGCGATGCGATAATCTCCTACAATTTCTATTCCTTTATAGTTTTTGTCTGCAAAGCTTTTGCCTATTTTATACAAATCTATACCAAACCGCAATCCATATCGCTCGGTTTTTACCTGTAAGCTATCATGTTTTTTTTCTTGCGAAAATGTGTTCAAACAACACATTATCAACACGATGCTAAAAATATATTTTGAGATGTGTTTCATTTTCTGTATTGATTTTGGGCTGCACTAATTCGATTTTTTTGATCCAATTGCCAGCGTTTTTGGTTGGGTCGTTGTTGATTACAAACGAGGGGAGATTGGTTTCGGAAAGGTCAAAAATGGTTTTGAATCCGCAGGCTTTTGATACAAATACATCTGTTTTTGAATAGTTGAACTGCAAATCATCAGTTGCTTTTGTGAGGTTAGTGGTGGCGTTCAAAACAAATTCAAATTGTGTCAAATTGGCATCGGTTTGCAACGGAATGGCAATTTTGTTTGCGTTTGTAAGATATTTTGAATCGTCTGTGGCTGTTGGTGTGAGCACTAATGCCGAGGTCATCAAATGTCCAATGATTTTTAGATTGGTTACGTTTCGAGGATTTGCTTGGTTGGCATAATCAAAAAAAGAAATTACAAGCCGAGGCGTTGTTGGGGTTGTTGCATCACACACATCGTCTTTTTCGCATCCAAATAGGGACAATATCCCAATTAAAACAAATATTTTCTTTAGGTTCATGACAAAAAATTTAGGTTCTTTTTTCTAAAAGCACTACGTTTTCTACATGATGTGTTTGCGGAAACATATCAACGGGTCGCACACGAGTTACTTGATATACAGCGTCTAACAATGCCAAATCTCGTGCTTGCGTGGCAGAATTGCAGCTTACATAAACAATTTTTGCGGGTGCAATTTTCAAGATTTGTTCAATAACGGCTGCGTGCATCCCATCGCGGGGTGGATCTGTAATAATCACATCTGGATGGCCATTTTGGGCAATAAAAGCATCGTTAAATACTACTTTCATATCACCCACAAAAAAGTCGCAGTTAGTGATGTTGTTGCGCTTTGCATTTTCCTTTGCATCTATGATCGCCTCTGGTACGCTCTCTACGCCAACAACTTTTCTGGCCAATTTTGCCACAAATTGGGCTATTGTGCCGGTTCCGGTATATAAATCATAGACGGTTTCGGTGCCTGTTAGACCTGCAAAATCACGTGTGATTTTATATAATTCATACGCTTGGACCGAATTGGTTTGATAAAAAGATTTGGCATTGATGCTGAACTGCAAACCTTCCATTTCTTCCAAAATATAATCGCGCCCGTGATACAAAACAATGTTTTGGTCATAGATTGTATCGTTTTGCTTGGCATTAATCACATATTGTAGTGATGTAATTTCAGGAAAAGTATCTTTCAAATACGACAGTATCTTATTGCGATTTTCTTTATGATCTTCAAAAAATTGAAACAAAACCATTATTTCGCCTTTTGACGAACTTCTAATCATTAATGTTCTCAAAAAACCTTCGTGATTTCGAGGGTTATAAAAAGCCATATCGTGATCAATGGCAAATTGTCTTACGGCATTTCTAATTTGATTGGAAGGATCGGCTTGCAAATGACAGTTGTTGATGTCCAAAATCTTGTCCCACATTTTTGGAATGTGAAAGCCCAGTGCATTTTTGTTGTCTAATTCGCCAACGGTACCAATTTCTTGCTCTGTAAGCCAACGTGCATTAGAGAAACTAAATTCCATTTTGTTTCTATAAAAAAACTGTTTTTGCGAGCCCAAAATTGGTTCAAAATCTGGCAATTCAACCTTTCCGATACGTTGAAGGTGGTTTTTGACCTCGTTTTGTTTAAAAACAAGTTGTTGATTATAGTTCATATTTTGCCATTTGCAACCGCCGCAAACCCCAAAATGCTCGCATATCGGCGTGATTCGATGGCTTGAAAGCTCATGAAATCGAAC
>JAYTNQ010000203.1:0-1462 GCA_043748255.1 Bacteroidota bacterium | reverse complement strand
GTAAATTTGTGTAGCCATTTCAAAGCGATTTTAATAACTCTTTTTTTTGAATGTTATTTTGCAAATATTTGGCGTTTTTTGTTTTGAAAATGATTTTTCTGGTCAAGATGGTTTGCGTGAGGGCAAAGGCGGAGCTCATTTTTTTGGGCGTTTTTCAGCCCAAAAAATAGCGGGAGCCGGAGACCGACCCGAAGGGGCACGCCCAAAAAATTTTAAAATCTAATCGTAAATTGTTCTTGTTTTTGTTCTGTTCTAAAAAACAAAATGCCCCACCCGAAGGTGTCGATTGTGGCGGTGACTTTGGGGTGAATTTTGATGGTTTTCCAGGCGTTTTGCATTTGGCTTGACCAGTTGATATCGTCTAAAATCAGGATGGTTTGTGCAGAAATGTGTGGCAAAAGTTGTTCAAAATAGGCGATTGTTGCGGTTTCAGAGTGGTTTCCGTCAATATAAATGAGTTGGTATTGTTGGGTTTTTGGTATTGTTGAAAAAAAATCATCAAAACTAATATTCTGTAAATCAATGTTTTGGATTGACATTTTTTGAAATTGTTGGACTGCCAAATGGGCTGTTTTTGGGCATCCTTCTACGGTTGTGATCTTGGCTTTTGGATTTCCGAGCGAAAGGCTGGCGGTGGCCAAACCGAGGGATGTGCCGAGTTCGAGTATGTGGTTGGGTTCAAAATAGCGTGTGATGCGGTAGAGTAGGCGGGCTCTTTTTGGGGATATCCCGGCTGTTTTTGCTATTTGATGCACGGCACGTTGGTTGGTTTTAAAAATTTTGGAGCCGCTTCCAAAGTCTGTTACTTCAATTATTTGTTTGTTTTTATAAAGTGATTTTCTGTTATTTTGTAACGCTGTATAGTCTGGAAAAACACTTTTGTCGTACAAACATTTGGTTACAAAATCAAAAACAAAGGGCGAGTGTACACCGTGTTCGTTGGTAGATTTTAGCCAAAATTTTAGGTATCTTTTGAGGTATTGAAGCATTTTTTATTTCAAAATACGGGTTGTTTGTTATTTAATTGTCAATTTTTTCGGATAATTCCAACCATCTTTCTTCTTTGTCTTCTATCTTATTGATGATGTTTTCCAATATTTTGGCTTTTTCATTGATATCTTCGGATGCTATTTTTTGATCGGCAAAAAGTTGTTCGATTTTGGCTTTTTCGGCTTCCAAATCTTTGATTTCACGTTCTATTTTTTGAAATTCTTTTTGCTCATTGAAACTCAAATTTCCAGTTGGATTGTTTTGTTTCCAATCCTTTTTTTCGGCTTTGTTATCTTCTTTTTGGGCTACATCTGCACTGTCTTCATAGGCTCTAAAGTCTGAATAATTGCCCGGAAAATCTTCAATAATGCCTTGTCCTCGAAACACAAAAAGGTGATCGACAATTTTGTCCATAAAATAGCGGTCGTGCGACACCACAAGCAGGCAGCCGGGATAGTCCAAAAGGAAGTTT
>JAYTNQ010000202.1:0-4063 GCA_043748255.1 Bacteroidota bacterium | reverse complement strand
ACCCGTTTTCTACAACAATAGCTATAGAAAATGTTGGTCAAGATCAAGATTTTGAATTGTATAATGCGTTTGGACAATCTCTTTTTTATGGAAAAAATATTCAAAAGCAAGATTTTTCAGGCTTGCCAAAAGGGGTTTATTTTTTGATCATTATCAATAACGAAACCAATTTATCAGTTAAATTAGTAAAACAATAATTGTTATTATTGAAAGTTAGACCAAATCGGAATTTAAAATAGCCCGAAAAACCTATTCTTTTTCGGGCTATTTTATTATATTTCAAATTGGTGATCTTAAAAAGCTACGTTCCAACGTGGCAACTTTTGATGCTCCTCAAAAAAGTTTTGTAACATTTGAGCCTCCAAAAACGTTGGGATTGTTTTATTTTTGTCAGTAATTGTTGCAACCCAAACCACTTCAATAAGGTCTATATTTTCTAATTTCATTTGTGATATCCAAGAATATTTCCGACTTGTTTTGGCAAATTGATGACCGTTTACAATTTTGTCATACAAACCTCCACTTTTGATTTTTAGGCTACCGTCATTTTGAATGGTGCCTGTCGAGGCTACCATAATTAATTCTTTGTTTTCGCCATCAACAGCATATACCATAAAAATACCAGGCTGATCCTCGGGCGCATTGCAAACTATAGCTAAATCATCGGTGGTTGTAAAATGAAATTGGTTTGTGGTTTTGAATTTTTTTAATTCTTTGTACATCTAATGTATTTGTTGTTAGTGGTTTAGTTTTAAAAATTTAGTATGATTTGGAATTTTATGTTCTTATTATTTTAGCCCCGATGGCTCGCAAACGCTCATCAATATTTTCATATCCACGGTCAATTTGTTCAATATTTTGAATGATGCTTGTTCCTTTTGCTGATAAAGCCGCAATCAAAAGAGATATTCCGGCTCTAATATCGGGCGATGCCATTGTGGTTGCTTTGAGTTGCGATTTAAAATCGTGACCAATGACAACGGCGCGATGCGGGTCGCACAGAATTATTTTGGCACCCATATCTATCAATTTATCAACAAAAAACAATCGGCTTTCAAACATTTTTTGATGAATCAAAACATCTCCTTTGGCTTGTGTTGCTACCACCAAAACGATGCTCAACAAATCTGGTGTCAAACCAGGCCATGGTGCGTCTGCAATATTAAGAATCGAGCCGTCTATATCGGTTTTTACTTCATAGCCCTCAAGATGAGCTGGAATATAGATGTCGTCACCACGTTTTTCCAGGGTGATACCCAATTTTCTGAACGTGTTTGGAATCTGACCCAAATTTTCCCAACTCACGTTTTTGATTGTGATTTCGCTTTGTGTCATTGCGGCAAGCCCAATCCAAGATCCAATTTCGATCATGTCTGGCAAAATTTTATGGCTACATCCATTTAAAGATTTTACGCCATTGATATGCAATAAATTGGAGCCAATCCCAGAAATATTGGCACCCATTGCATTCAACATTTTACAAAGTTGTTGCAAATAAGGCTCGCAAGCCGCATTGTATATGGTTGTAGTACCGTTTGCCAATACTGCCGCCATGACAATATTTGCCGTTCCGGTTACAGAAGCTTCGTCCAAAAGCATATAGGCTCCTGTAAGTCCATTTTTGGCTTCAACGCCATAAAAATGGTCTTCTTTGTTGTATCTAAAAGAGGCTCCAAGATTGATAAAACCCTCAAAATGGGTGTCCAAACGGCGGCGCCCAATTTTGTCACCTCCTGGTTTTGGAATATATCCTTTTCCAAATCGTGCCAACAAAGGCCCTACAATCATGATAGACCCACGCAAGGAACCACCTTCTTTTTTGAAAGCCTCGGTTTCAAGATAATCTACATCAACTTGATCTGCTTGAAAAGTAATGCTTCCCTTTTCATTATGTCGAATTTTTACGCCCAAATTTCCCAAAAGGGTTATCAATTTATTAACGTCTATAATGTCTGGAATATTAGTTATTGTTACTGCTTCGGCGGTGAGAAGCACGGCGCACAATATTTGTAAAGCCTCATTTTTTGCGCCTTGAGGCGTTATTTCGCCCTTAAGGCGGTGACCGCCTTCTATTTTAAATGTTTGCATTTTTTTTATTAAAATTATAAAATTTCTAAAAATTACCGTTCTGTTTATTCTTTCTTAGAAATGCTTTTGATTTTAGATTTTTTGTGATTTTGGGTTTCATTCCACCAATATTCGAAATGATTTTGTTGCTACTTTTGTTGTTTATTCGAATGATATCGTCCATAGTAAGTAATTTTTCATCACTTGTTAACAAATTTAATTTGCCCCCCGAAATTTCAAACAAATGTTCAAAAATCACTATATCCTCAACAGTATCTTTGTTCCAGCTCAAATAAGATTTTTTCATGTGGTTGGCGATCACAACTACAAGTGCACTTTTTAGTTCACTATCTTCCCACTCAATGGCAACATCTATCATATATTTGATGTTATTTCCATAATATCGGTGCTTCGGAAAATTTTGAGGATATTGCAAAACCTCTGGTTTGAGCTGTAAAACCTCGCGAGAGGGCACCGGATAAGGCGAATCTACATCTAACAAAAAGTCTGACATAATAAAAATTTGATCCCACAATTTGTGCTGAAAATCGGCTACATCACGCAAATGAGGGTTCAAACTACCCATTACCTGAATGATATATTGTGCAGCAGTATTTCGCTCGTCGCGATCCTTGATATTGGTGGCTTGTTCTATCAATTTTTGCAAATGCCGACCATATTCTGGAATCAACAAATTGGCTCTTTCTGAATTGTATTCTAAATTAAACACAACATCGTTGGCAATTTCTTTGGTATATTTCATATTTTTATAGCGATATTATGCCTTCTATCGAGGCAAGATTTTGATATTTGTTAATGACATCTTGTGGCGTTTGCATCAATACATCTATTGAAACACTCGTAAATTTGCCCGTTTTTGATTTAGTAGTTTTGATTATTGCACCCAAATTGTTAAACGTATTTTCAACCTTCATGACATTATCTATCGTTGATGGCACAATAAATTTGAACAAATATACCGAAGGCCAAGTGGTGCTTTTTTCCAGTTCTATTTGCAATCTATCATAAAATTCGGTCGCATTTTGGTCTGAGTTCATCAAAAAATTATTTAGTAACGTTTGAAATAGGCTGATATTGCAAAACTTTCCATATTTTGGTGGACAAATCTACAACATTATAATGAATCACATCCAATTTATCAAACTGTCCATTTTTGTTGGTATCTTCTATCGTACGAAAAAACAACAAATTCTTAGATTCAATCAAATTCCAATCCATTAATTCTTGAAAATCTGGTGATAATTTTGTCAAATTTAATCCGCTTATGTCGCTGATATAAAGCGTTTTAATATCGTTTACATCAACTTTTGTATCCTTATTGGTATCCATATCGGCCATGGCATAAATCAATAACTGCTGTTTGGTTTTATCCGAAACAGATTTCAAATAAGTAGCCGTTTGAATCAAAATAGGCTTATTTGTCAAAGGTACAATATTGCTCGAACCCAATTCCTGAAAATTCAAATTGCTCAAAAAACCCGTGATTTCAAATTCGCTAAAATTTGAAATATGATAACTTTCACTCTCCAAGCTCGAAGATCCATAACTCGATTTATCCCTTTTTTCATAAACCCGAATATCCCCAATTGGATGAATCAAAAACTTTGTTCCCTCCATCAAAACAGGCAAATCTGCTACCCTAACTTGTGCTGAATCTGGTTTTTGAACCACAATTTCGGTTTTTGTCGCATTCTCATAGCGCAACTTTGGTGGTTCGACCTCTTTTTTGCAAGCCGAAAAACCTACTAATAAAGCTAAAATCGGGATACTTTTTTTCATTTACAAATCAAATTAAACGTTTTCAAAGATACAGTTTTTGATTGTTTTTTTAAAATAAATTAAAAAAAACTATTTTGAACCAAAAAGCACTCGCTTTTTCATACAAACAATTTCAAATTTTTTCTTTTTTTTTGGCGCACACCATCCGTCCAGCACACTACCCGTCCCGCTGCACGCTATATCTTTTTGGATTTTC
>JAYTNQ010000201.1:0-1465 GCA_043748255.1 Bacteroidota bacterium | reverse complement strand
AAACCCAATAAGTCTATTCTCGCCCCGATGTAGCGGCATCCTTTTTTTGGTTTTTGAAAAAAACCAAAAAAAGATATAGCGTGCAGCGGGACGGGTGGTGTGGGATAGGGGAGGTGTGCGCCAAAAAAAAAGAGAAATTGGGCTTGTGATTTTGGTTTTGATGCTTGTTTATATGATCACTGATTGTCCGAGGTTGATGTTTTCGTGGTTGATGTATGGGCTGTCTTTGCTTTGTATGAGATTGGCGATGGCGTCGCCCACATAATCTGTGCCAAAGTTGCGAACGCTGTTGAGATCGGGGGTTACGATGTTCATTTTTAGGATTTTATCTACGGCATTGACCACGGTTTTGGCCTCGGTGGCAAGGCAAAAATGGTCTAATAGCATGGCGGCACTCAATATGGCGGCGATTGGATTGGCTATATTTTTGTCTTTTGCTTGTGGGTAGGAGCCGTGTATGGGCTCGAACATGGCGTTTGTGTCGCCCACGGATGCGGATGCCAATAGGCCTATCGAGCCGCCAATAACGCTGCCTTCGTCTGAAATGATGTCGCCAAATAGGTTTTCGGTGAGGATGACGTCAAATTGTTTTGGGTTCAAAATTATTTGCATCGCGGCGTTATCTACAAACAAAAATTCGAGGGTGATGTCGGGATATTGTGTGGCGATATTGGTAACTACTCTGCGCCACAGTCTTGAGGTTTCGAGTACGTTTGCTTTGTCAACAAGGGTTAGTTTTTTGCGTCTTGATTGTGCGCTTTTGAATGCTTTGTGTGCGATTCTTTCGATTTCAAATTGTGAGTATTCGCACAAATCTGAGGCGGTTTGTGCGTCGGGGCTTAATTTTTTTTCGCCAAAATAGATGCCGCCTGTTAATTCTCTGTATATGACCATGTCTGTGCCTTCGATGATGTTTCGTTTTAGGGGCGAGTGGTCTAATAGGGTTTCAAAGGCTTTGATGGGTCTGATGTTGGCATATAATCCTAATTCTTTTCGGAGTTTTAGGAGTCCTTGTTCTGGTCTGATTTTGGCGTCTGGATTGTTGTCATATTTTGGGTCGCCTATGGCACCAAATAGCACTGCATCGGCATCTTTGCATAGTTGTAAGGTGCTGTCTGGCAATGGGTTTCCGGTTTTGTCGATGGCAATTGCACCAACGAGTGCTTCTTCAAAATCAAACTGATGTCCAAAGGTTTTGGCTATGGCTTTTAATACTTTTACGGCTTGTTGGGTTACTTCGGGACCAATTCCGTCGCCCATCAATAGTGCAATTTTTAGTTTCATCTGTTGCTGTTTTTGTATTGTTTTAAAGGGTGTTTTTGGTGTTGTTTTTGGATTTTTTAGATTGCTTTGTTTTTTTCAAAAGCTTCGATTTTGTCTTTGTTATTGATCAAAAAATCGATGTCGTCATAACCGTTTATCATACAAATTTTTTTGTAGGGATCGATGTCAAAATGGGCTGTTA
>JAYTNQ010000200.1:0-4071 GCA_043748255.1 Bacteroidota bacterium | reverse complement strand
GAATTTCGAGGTCTTCGGCGAGGTTTTTGGCTCCGTGTTGTCCAAAAATATAGTGTTTTTGGGTTGGATTTTCGGGCGTACAGAAGTATGCCATATTTTCGATTATACCTAATACGGGTACGTTGATGGCGTCTGATAGGAACATGGATACGCCTTTTTTGGCATCGGCAAGGGCTACGTTTTGTGGGGTGCTCACCACGACTGCGCCGGTGATTGGTAGCGATTGCATGATCGATAGATGGATGTCGCCGGTGCCGGGTGGTAGGTCTATGAGCAAAAAATCGAGCTCGCCCCAATGGGCGTCAAATATCATTTGGTTGAGGGCTTTTGATGCCATAGGGCCGCGCCATATCACGGCTTGGCTTGGGGCGGTGAAAAAGCCAATGGATAGTATTTTTATTTCATAGCTTTCTACGGGTTTCATTTTTGATTTGCCGTCGATGGTAATTGATATTGGTTTTTGGTTTTCGACATCAAACATGATGGGCATGCTTGGGCCATAAATATCGGCGTCGAGGATGCCTACGGCAAAGCCCATTTTGGCTAGGGTGACGGCTATATTTGCGGTTACGGTAGATTTTCCTACGCCGCCTTTGCCTGATGCTACGGCTATAATATTGTTGATTCCGGGTATTGCTTTTCCTTTGATTTGATTTGGATTGGCTTCTGGGGTTTGAATTTTGGTGTTGATTTTGACGATTAATTGGTCTGAAAACTGCTGTTTCAAAAGGTTTTTGATGTCGTCTTCGGCTCGTTTTTTGATGTGCATTGCGGGGCTTGTGAGGGTCAAATCGATGATGATTTCGTTTCCAAAAATAACGATATTGGTTATGGCACCGCTTTCGATCATATTTTTGCCTTCTCCTGCTATTGAAATGCTAGCTAATGCTTGTTGTATTTGTGTTTTTTCTAACTTCATGTTATTGGTTTTCAGTGTTTTAAAACTGTTTTGGATTTTTGCTGGCTTATTTTTATTTAAACTGATTTTAGATTGCAAATATAGTTTGAAAACTTTTAATTTGAAATGTGATTTTGTAAAATATTGTTGTTTTTTTTTATTGTATAAATCATTGATAATAAATGAATTATAATTATTTTGTTTGAATTTTTTAAATTCTTTATTTTTTGTTTTTTTTATTAAAAAAAAATATCGAAATTTGATTATCTAAATTTGCCGTTATGAATCAAGAAAATGAAAACGAGGAGGATTTGCCAAAATTGAGTATTTCGCAAGAAAACGAGTTTAAAAAGATGAAATTGGGTCTTGAATTGGGGGCAAAATTTCGTGATTTTAATGCTGATAAATCTTTGCCGCCAGAAATAGAGGGTCATTTGTTGGATTATATTTCCAAATTTGAAAAGCAGATTAAGGTTTCTAAAAAAATTTCTATCTATAAAAAAATTGGCAAACCGGTCATACATCCTATGGACATTTTAGAAGATCAGGATGTTGTTACCGAAATTAAGATTATATTAAAATTGCTCAAAAAAAACAATATTTTTTTGGATATTATTTTTGAAAAACAAACCGATCCACGAGCATTATATGAGTTTTTGACTACAGATTTTTATGATTTTAAAATCAACGATATTCGAGGTGCGGGAATGCAAACGTGTTTTATTTACGAGGATTTTCGTCCAAATCATGCTTGTATGCTAGAGCAATTGACCAAGCGTGTCGTTAAAAGTTTTTTGAATAAAGACAGCAAAACCTTCAAAAAAACTTACAAAAAAGGTTTTGATTTGGATAATGAGTTGATTAATTTCAGAAAATCTTTTTTCAAGTTCAAACTTCAAAGCCTTCAAATACTAAAGATTCATTTTGATAACGAAACGGCACAGGTAGATTTTGACATTGAATTTTGGGCAAAACCCAACGAATATTCCGAAAAAATGTATTTTTCAGGTCTTGGTTTTGTTCGGTTTAACTTGATTTTATCGATTTGGGAACCTCATTTTATGTTTTTTCCAAATGCTGAGCTATAATTTGAAATATAATTAAGAAAATTAAAAAATTATCCTTGAATTTCTGGAAGCCATAGTTTTTTTTGAAAACCGATAATTTGATTTTCATCAACCTCTATGCCTTCGCTTTCCAGCAATTGTTGCATCAAATTGCTACCGTCAAAATGGTGTTTGCCAGACAATAGCCCTACTCGGTTCACGACTCGGTGCGCGGGCACATCTGGCAGATTGTGTGCCGCATTCATGGCCCAACCCACCATGCGGGCAGAACGTCCGCTACCTAATGCACGTGCAATAGCGCCATAAGTGGTCACTTTTCCGTAGGGTATTTGTCGTGCAACGGCATAGACGCGTTCAAAAAAATTGTCGTTAACAGCCATTATTTCGAATGAAAATTGATAATATTGATTAGCGTCAAAACGGCTACAAATCCAGTGATAGCAGCAATTATTTTGTTCATATTGGTTTGAATAAATTGGGTTTTTAACTCCATTTTTTGGAATAAAAGGATATACAAATAAAAGGCACAAAATGATCCAATACCACTGCCTATTACAAACCAAAAAATGAATGTTTTTGTGAATAAAAATAAGTCAAATGTAGCCAATGAAACGCTCACAAAAACATAAAATGGGATTGGAAATAGATTGATTGCCGATAGAAACAATCCCATAAAAAAGCGACTTTTTTTGCTGTGTAGTTTACCTACTTTTTGAAGGGTGTTTGAAGATTTTTTATACCAAAAATAGAAAGTCAACAATATAAAGATTCCAAAACCAATTTCGCGTAAACGAACAATAACTTCTGGGTTTTTGTCTATAAATTTAGCAAAAAAAATGGCTATATAGGTTTGAACTAAAACGATAGTCGATGCGCCAAAGGCAAACATCACAGCGCGCGATTTGGTTTCTTGAAGCCCAATTTTGGCAGCCGTCATGTTGATAAGTCCCGGCGGAACAATCGACAAAGAGGCTATCAAAAAGCCAATCAAAAACGGAAATATTGCGACCATTTTTTGTGATTTCGAGTTGTTTTTTAAATTTTGGTTTTCAAAATTTTGAAACTAATAAACGTAATAGCTTTGTTGATTTTGAGATATTGATTTTCATAAAATGTCTGTATATCAGTAACTTCGCTCGGGCTGCCTTCGTTTTTATACACATTGTGATTGGCATACAAAACTTCGTGACCTTCGCCGTGAAGCAAGCCAAGCGTATAGCCGTGCATAAATTCTGAATCGGTTTTTAGGTTCACAATTCCGTCTGGTTTTAGAATTTTTTGATATAATTTCAAAAACTCCGAATTGGTCATTCGGTGTTTTGTTCGTTTGTATTTGATTTGCGGATCGGGAAAGGTTATCCAAATTTCGGCCACTTCTGCTTGTCCAAAAATATGATTGATAAGTTCGATTTGTGTGCGCACAAAAGCCACATTTTTTAGTCCATCAACGGCGGCTGTCTTTGCACCTCGCCAAAAACGGGCTCCTTTAATATCGATTCCAATAAAGTTTTTGTTCGGAAATTTTTCGGCCAATCCAACGGTATATTCGCCTTTTCCACAGCCCAATTCGATTATAATTGGGTTAGTGTTTTTGAAAAAATTAGAATTCCAATTGTTCTTTAATTCAAATTTTTCAGTCACAACTTCTTCTCGAGTTGGCTGAAAGACATTGCCAAAGGTTTCGTTTTCTGAAAATCGTTTTAATTTGTTTTTGCTTCCCACAAGTATTTTTTTTGTAAAAATAATAAAAATTAATCTTGAAATGGTATTTATTACAATTTTTGAAAATGTTTTTTATTTGTTTGACAATTGATATCCAAAATAGTTATTAATCACAATTTTTATCAAAATTATCCTTTCATGAAAAGATTTTGTTTAGTTTCTCTTTTCTGAAATAAAATTTATCTATTGCTAAAAACGCCATTTTCAAAAGTTATATTTATTGAATTTAATATCGGTATCAATTGTATTTGAACAAATTACAAATCATATTGCTTGATTTTTCGGTACAACGTTCGCTCTGAAATTCCCAACTCATCGGCGGCAATTTTTCGTTTTCCTTTGTTTTTTTCTAATGATTTTTTGATCATTTCGAGTTCTTTTTTT
>JAYTNQ010000199.1:0-1469 GCA_043748255.1 Bacteroidota bacterium | reverse complement strand
TCTACCGAAAAATTTCAAGAGTTTCAGGAGAAAACAACAACCGAAAGTTTTTGGTTTCAGTTGTTGCTGACACTAAAGTTTTGGATGGATGACAGTTCTGCAAAATTTGAAAAAACAGATATTTTTATTGAAAAGTCTGTTAAAGTTTCGTTTGAATTGATGCAAGTTGCACCTTTATATAGCCTTTTGGATTTTGGAAAATTTATTTTCAAAGAAAAAATTTACAACAAAAATTAAATGAAAACAATTGATTATATCCCAACTTCAAAGATGCAGCGAGCAAGCAAATTGTTGCAAACAGGAGCAAAAGTTGGCGTAAATTATATCAAATATTACGGCGAAAAAATAGTAAATTCAGATTTGTCACGTGATAAACTGAACGAAGAAAACGCAGATGATATTTATGACGGATTAAAATCCTTAAAAGGCTCTGCGCTAAAAGTGGCACAAATGCTCTCTATGGACAAGGGTTTTTTGCCGCAGGAATATGTAGAAAAATTTTCGTTGTCGCAGTTTTCAGTACCGCCATTGTCTGCGCCATTGGTTTTAAAAACGTTTAAAAACAGTTTTGGAAAATCGCCTTATGAGGTTTTTGATACCTTTGATGCCAATGCAACCAATGCAGCAAGTATTGGCCAGGTGCATAAAGCCCAAAAAGGCGGTAAAAAATTTGCTGTAAAAATTCAATATCCCGGTGTTGCAAATAGTATTTCGAGCGATTTGTCGATGGTAAAACCAATTGCCGTTAGAATGTTTAATTTGCAAGGCAAAGATTCTGATAAATATTTTAAAGAAGTAGAAGACAAACTGATCGAAGAGACCAATTATCTGTTAGAACTGTCTCAAAGTCAAGAGGTTGTAAATGCTTGCAAAGCCATCAAAAACATGGTTTTTCCATCATATTATCCAGAATTTTCATCAGAAAAAATCATTACAATGGATTGGATGACGGGGATTCATCTATCAGAGTTTACGATAACGAACACAGATTTGATCGCAGCCAATAAAGTTGGACAAGCGTTGTGGGATTTTTATATGTTTCAAATTCATGTTCTAAAAAAAGTTCATGCTGATCCACATCCTGGTAATTTTTTGGTAAATGCTGATAATCAATTGATTGCTTTAGATTTTGGTTGTATGAAATCCATTCCAAATGATTTTTATGTTCCTTATTTTGAGCTAATCGACAAAAAAATCATCAATGACGCTGTTTTATTTAATGAGAAATTATTTGAATTAGAAATTTTAAAACAAGCCGATTCCACGCAAGAAATAGCCTATTTCACAGACTTGTTTTATGATTTATTATCTTTATTTACAAAGCCATTTCAAGATTCAACCTTTGATTTTTCAGATCAAAGTTTTTTTGATGACATTGCAAAATTGGGAGAACGCTTCAAAAACGACACTAATTTGAGAAAAATGAATGGCAATCGTGGCTCCAAACATTTTATATACATAAACCGAAC
>JAYTNQ010000198.1:0-1473 GCA_043748255.1 Bacteroidota bacterium | reverse complement strand
TTTTTTCCATAAAAAAGAGATTGTCCAAACGCATTATACAATTCAAAATCTTGATCTTGACCAACATTTTCTATAGCTATTGTTGTAGAAAACGGGTTGGGAAATACTTTTATTTTTGGTGAATTATTAATCGTTTTTAATCCCAAAACAGTTGGATTTCCGCTTACACAAATCACATAATTGCTATTGGTTTTTGTATCATAAGTGGTGATTCCAAATTGCGTATTCCAATACCATGCTTTCAATACTTGATTTGGCAAACTCGTTGCACTCCAATAATTTTTGACGCCAATTGTCGCAAAATAGGTTGTGTTTGTTGAGGGATTTGTAAGGCTTTCATCATTTAGAGATTGCAGCTCTTTGATGTTGGGCAATCGCCAATCGAGTATGTTTGCCAAGTTTAGATTTTCAGCATAGCCCAATGCAGCCTCCCAGGTTTGAGCTGTTGTATTTGGTGCTTTTTGCCAGATTAATTGGGTTAAGTTATCTGTAATTGTACCGTTGCCATTGTCTGTAAAATGATTGACTATGGTGGATGGAGTGGTCATATCTCGAACGCAACGTGTATGAAATTTTTTGGTGCCACCAGCACTAATAGTTTCAGATTTTGGATGATTTCCTATGCCACCGCCTGCATTTGTGCACCAAACCTTGCTTGCATCTCCTGCCTGAAAAATGCTCGTCCACCAATATCCTGCGGCACTCGAAGTAAAAAAAGTAGTGTTCATTGCCGGATTGTTATTTTGATGGTTCAAAATACTAAAACCCTCAATAGGGATTGGCAATCTCCAATCTGAAAATCCACCAAGAACCAAATTTTGGGCATATAAAATAGCATTTTCAATAGTCATTTCGCCTCCATCTCCCTGCTGCCACATTAATTGAGTAACATTGTCGGTGATAGTACCATTTGCATTATTGGTATAAGAAGGTGGATTGATAGTGTAATCTTGGTCTTCGCCAAATGTATTGGTATAACTTAAATTCTGACCAGTGTCTGGCAACAAATTTATTGATTTGGAAAGACTCTGCCCAAAAGAAAAGCTGCTGAATAAAAGCAAAAATGCTATTTTTTTCATTTTTTATTGAATTACAAATTTTTTGGTAACTACAGAATTTGAAAATTGAATTTTTACAAAATAGGTGCCTCTCGAAAGCGATTTTATATCAATTTTAGATTTGAATTGGTTGGTTTTCAAAACCAATTTTGAATTAAAATCATAAACCGCAATATTTTGAACCTCATTTACTAAATTATTATTGCCCAAATTGATGTTCAACAGATCTGATGTTGGGTTGGGGAATATACTGATATTCTGTTCTATTTGCATAAAATTATCGGCTCCCAGATTAGGAACCACACAAGCAGCAGGTCCGTTATAATTGGTGGTTGTTATGCCAGACGGTGTTACATATTTAAAAGTAAAAATTGTTCCGCTCAAACTATAATTGGTAGCATAGCCCGAAATCCCG
>JAYTNQ010000197.1:0-1480 GCA_043748255.1 Bacteroidota bacterium | reverse complement strand
GCCATTTGCTATCAAATCAGCAATTTTTTCGCCTTCGCAAATCTCTTGATCAAATACCGTTGGTGGCATTACAAAATCAACCAAAACCATTGTTTTTTCGCTTTCGCAAAAATCAGAAAATTGCGTTACATAATACGCCCCAGTACCCAGAACAGTTGATGGCGGCAACGGCAAGCTGTTTGATGGCGCACTATACCATTTCAAATTTGAACCAGTAGCTTCTAAATTGGCTACTGTAGCTACCTCACAAAAAGTTTGGTTTGCGGCAATCGGAGCCGGCGGAATTGGATTTATAATAACGACAAAACTACTTTGAGCAATACAATTTTCAAATTGTGCATACGCAAAAATTGTTTGCGAATTATTGATAATACTGCCTTGCGGCAAAACAAATCCTGTTGCATCAACTCCCGTAAAAAACTGTACATTTTGGATATTTGGAATCACAAAATTACCACAAACCGTCACATTTGAAATAGACGATAAATCTGGCATGGCATTGATTTGTACCAGAACAGCGGTACGCAAATTGCTCTCGCAGTTATCAATAGTTTGTGAAGCATAGTAAGTTTTTGACTGCAAGAGCGTTGATGATGATAATGGACTTCCACCAATAGCATTTTCATACCACAAAACATTAGATCCAGACGCCAATAAATCTAAAACCGTTGCCGAACCACAAAATTTTTGCGGCATCGCTATAGGTTGTGGCGTATCGCAAACGGTGGCTTCTATCAAAATTGGGTTTTTAAAAACGGGTCCCCAAACACCCTTACTGTCTTTTAATCGAACACTAAAAAGATGAAAACCAATGGGTTGCGCAATCGGAATTTGAGTTGCTATAAACTGTTCGATGTTTGAATCAAAATTTCCATCAAAACTCAAAAGCGGTATTGCGTTGCCTTCGCCTGGATCTGCATCCCAAAAACATTCGGCTTGAGACAAACGAACAAGAAAATTTGTTTCTTGAAAATCAATTTTTATGGTGTTTTTAAAAATGGGACTCCAATGCCCATTATTATCTTTGATTCTGATACAAAAACTATGAAAGCCGGGAGTTGGCAAATTGAGGTTGTTTTTAAAAAAAAGCTCCACAGCGGTATTCAAATTGCCATCAACAGCATCGATAGCAGTTGCATTTCCTTCGCCTGGATCTATATCCCAAAAAAATTCGGCTTGCGTGAGATGAGTTTGAGCAGCTGCAAAAACTATTGAAAAAAGAACTAAAAAAACGGTGAAATATCGTTTCATGGATAAAAATTTGAGTGGTAGATTTTTTTTATAAAATAAAAATTCAAAATCCAATTATTATTTAGAAAAACCTGCTCCCGAAACATTGATAGTTGTTGTGTTCACGGGTACTCGGCGCGGGGTTTCCAACAGAAAAATTTGGGGTTTGTTGGCGGCATTTGATGGCCAATAATTGTCAAAATTGTTGGCGCCGCCACGATGACCAATGTCGTTTCTGGTCAAATCTGTA
>JAYTNQ010000196.1:0-1481 GCA_043748255.1 Bacteroidota bacterium | reverse complement strand
TTTCATGGGCATAATTATGAATTGGTGGTTGGTGTTACGGGCGATATTGATCCTGAAACGGGTTTTGTTTTGGATTTGAAATGGCTTGCCGAACTGATT
The DNA here is from genome assembly GCA_043748255.1 of Bacteroidota bacterium. Taxonomy (GTDB): domain Bacteria; phylum Bacteroidota; class Bacteroidia; order Flavobacteriales; family Flavobacteriaceae; genus Flavobacterium. The sequence continues at coordinate 1,382 of JAYTNQ010000196.1, read as the reverse complement.
AAGACTGAAATCGAGTTGCCTTTTGACCACAAAAATTTGAATCTTGATGTTGTTGATTTTGAAAATCTGAATCCTACGGCAGAGAATATTGCGGTTGTGATCTGGAAAAAATTGCGCTCCAAGCTTTCGGAAAATCTTGATTTGGAGGTTGTTTTGTATGAAACGCCACGCAATTTTGTAACTTATAACGGAAAATAATGGCTTTGAAAATTGGAGACAGAGTGCCTCATTTTGTGGCAATTGATGGAGACGGAAATGCTTTTGACAGTCAGCTTTTTGTGGGTCACAAGCCGCTTGTGATTTATTTTTATCCCAAAGACCATACGCCGGGCTGCACGGCTCAAGCCTGTAGTTTTCGGGATCAATATCAAGATTTTGAAGATTTGGGTGCCGAGATTATCGGTGTTAGTGGCGATAGTGCGGCGGCACATCGCGGGTTTTCGGCACAATACAAATTGCCTTTTACTTTGCTGTCAGATTTTGACAAAAAATTGAGATTGCTATTTGGGGTTCCAACCCAATTTTTTGGTATGATGCCGGGTCGTGTGACTTATATTATCGACAAAGAAGGTTTTGTGTTTGATGTTTTTGATCATTTTTTGGCTACAAAACATATCAAAACTGCGCTTGAGCGGCTGAAAAAAATGTCATAAAATCAAATCGTTTCTGGTTTTGCTTTGATGAAATCTGTAACCAAATATCCAATCATTTTGCCGATCAAAAAACCATTGTTGTGGTCCAAATTTGGTGCGCCCTCACAAATATGCAAATAGGCAACAGTTGAAAACTGACCAAAAAATGACACAAATTGCCGCCCTTCTTGTGCCGAAAAACCGCTGCAACTCATGGCACTGCTGCTCATCATTGCAATAGCATCTAGGTCTATTTCGATACCAAAAGGCTCATTTTTTACAAAGTCTGCCGCTTCTAAAAGCTCGTTTTCAAAACTTTTTTGCGCTACAATTTTCATTTCTTCAAAGGTATTAAACCGCACTTTGCCCTCGGTTTTTTTGATACTATCGAGTACACTTTTGGAAATATAGTTTTCGTGAATCCCAAAAGCAAAATATTTTTTCAGAAAACCTTCTTCCATAGCATACGAAAAACCATTGCCGCTATGCCGCCCCTCGAGCGCACGAAAATCGGTATGCGCATCAAAATTTATGGCGTTTATAGGCTTTCCAAACGCCAATGCCGTACCTTTTATATTGCCATAGGCATTGTTGTGCCCACCGCCAATCACAATAGGCGTCTTGCCTGCCTTGACAATTGTATAAATTAAATGTGCCACTTCTTTGTCGATTTTTTTTACCAATTCAAACAATTCAAGTCGGTCTAAAGCTGAATTTGGATCCAATTTTGAAGCCATTTCTATCTCTGAA
>JAYTNQ010000195.1:0-1483 GCA_043748255.1 Bacteroidota bacterium | reverse complement strand
GAATTTCTTTATTAATCATCGGGATTTTGACTTTCAAACCTATCGAACATATTTTGCATGACGTTGTTTTTCCGCTGTTTATATATGGTATAGTCTTTGGGTTGTGGGTATTTTGGGTTACTAAATTTTCAAATCATGCTACAAAAAATCCATAAATACAGATTTCAAATTTTGATGCTATTGCCAATGATTTTTCTTTTGGTTTGCATTCGTATTTTTGAAAATCAACTATTTTATGATCCTTTTTTAGTTTTTTTTAAAAATGAATTTCAAAATTTGCCTTTTCCAAAAGCAAACAATTTTCAATTAGGATGTAGTTTGTTTTTTAGATATTTTTTAAACACAGCAATTTCATTATCAATAATTTATGTTTTATTTAATGAAAAAGAATTGGTTCAGTTTGCCTCGATTATGTATCTTGTTTTTTTTGTGATATTGCTTGTTTTGTTTTTTTTGACCCTACATTTTGCAAATCCAAATCATTATTTGATGTTGTTTTATATCAGAAGATTCATAATTCAGCCGCTTTTTTTATTGCTATTTGTGCCCGCTTTTTATTATCAAAATTCGGTTTCAAAAAAATAATTTATTTTTCTTTGAATAATATTGTAAAATCATCAATTTTGGTTTAAGTTTGTTAAATTCAAAAAAACAACTTATTTGAAGTTTCAAAAGCTTTAAATTTTAAAACAAAAATGGAAGACCAAGACGGTATTTTAGACCAAGATTTACAACCAAATAGCTCAGAAAGCCAGCATTTTTATGACCATAAAAGTGATGACGGTGATACGATAACCAAAGTTACCGGCATGTACAAAGATTGGTTTTTGGATTATGCTTCGTATGTGATTTTGGAAAGAGCCGTTCCTGCAATCGAAGACGGATTCAAACCCGTTCAGCGGCGTATTATGCACTCGCTCAAAGAGTTGGACGATGGCAGATACAATAAAGTAGCCAATGTTGTGGGGCATACGATGCAATACCATCCGCATGGAGATCAAAGTATTGGTGACGCAATGGTTCAAATTGGTCAAAAAGAATTGTTGATAGATTGTCAAGGAAACTGGGGTAATATTTTGACTGGAGACGGTGCGGCGGCTTCGAGATATATAGAAGCACGCTTGTCAAAATTTGCCCTTGAGGTGATTTATAGTCCCAAGATTACAGATTGGGGCGTTTCTTATGACGGTCGTCGCGCCGAGCCAAATAATTTGCCTGTCAAGTTTCCGCTGCTTTTGGCACAAGGCGCAGAAGGTATTGCCGTTGGACTTTCGACCAAAATTTTGCCTCATAATTTTAATGAACTAATTGACGCTTCAATCAAAATTCTTAAAGGAAAACCATTCACCATATACCCAGATTTTCAAACCGCTGGAGTAGCTGATATTTCAAATTATAATGACGGTTTGCGTGGCGGACGTGTTCGCGTGCGTGCCAAAATTGGTCAATTTGACAAAAACACGCTGTCTATTACACAAATTCC
>JAYTNQ010000194.1:0-1484 GCA_043748255.1 Bacteroidota bacterium | reverse complement strand
AATGACCATTGTGTCCGATCCTTTTACAGTAATTTTGTCTATCGTTGTAAACGAGAATCCAATTGTCATCACGACCATTAAAAGAACTGCTAATTTGAATTTTGAATTTTTCATGTTATATTTGTTTTAGGGTATTAAAATTTTGCTTGTAATCTGATTGAAAATGTACTGTCTTTTTTGTCATCGTTTGCAGAGAGATAATCTCCACCTACGAGGTCACTTTTTTCGTTTACCGGCATGGTATATCCCAAAACTACTTTTAGGTTTTCGTCATAAAAATATTGCCATCCAAAAGTGTAAGTTGTATATTTTAAGTCATCTGCTTTTATAACATCGTTTCCAGACAATTTTGTATTTGGATCATACATATCAAATCGAAAAACGGCTTGATTGCTTTTGCCAATATTTTTCATAAATGAGGTATAAAACCCGTTAAATTCTCTTACTTTATTGGCTCCAAATGCACCGTAGGTTTGGGCAGCATTGGTTGTTCCAGAGAGTGTCCCGGTGATATACTCTGCTTTGAGTGATGTGCCACCCAAAAAGTCATAATAGATTTGTGTTTCAACGCCAAACCAATCTTTTTTGAGAGTATCGCCAACATTTGGTGTAAAACTATTGTTGTTTACGTCTAAAAACACAACGGCTGGTGTCACAGGATTTGTAACGGCCACAGGCAAAACTTTGGTCGAGCCAAAATAGCCATGACCACCTATATCTATACCCAATCCTTGATTTGGCATTTTTATAGAATATACCAATCTTGCCATCACATCTTTGTTGCTATCAATATCTCTTACTTGATTTGCAATAGCACCCGTGCCAAAATTTCCGTTAAAAATAGCAAATTGAAATTTGAGTGGAAACGCATATTTTGTATCAAAATTAGCTTCCAATTTGGCTCCCAAATCACGTTCGTTTGGATATAATGTTGTTGTCATTCTGGTTCTTTCTAAAAATTCACGGGATCCCGAAGAAAATTCAACATCATAAGAAAGTTTATTAAATTGACCAACAGTAAGTGAAAAGGTATTAAACCATTTGTCGTTCAAAACGACATAAGCATCTTTTATAGAAACTTTATCAAAGGCAAAGTCTGGTTGTAAAACAAATTTGATTCCTTGTGAAGTTTCATAAGTAAATTTCAAACGGGCACGTCTTAAATAAAAGGAGTTTGTGATTGGAGACGCACTTGAAGCTCCAGAAACAGGACTTTTGTAATCTTGAAAATCATACATATCATATTGGGTTTGTAAATATCCCGAAATTTTGATTTTTGATAATTTAGAAAGATCGCTATCCATCGACGATATTTTTTCGTCCAAATCTGCAAATTTCATTTTATGCTCATCGGTGATTTGTTTCAAAGAATCGATTGTAACGGTTTTCGAGTTGTCATCTTGTGCATGTGACAAGAAGGATCCCAAAATACAAATTAGTGCAATAATTTTTTTCATAGTAAAATTAAATTAAGATTGTTTTTA
>JAYTNQ010000193.1:0-1486 GCA_043748255.1 Bacteroidota bacterium | reverse complement strand
GATGCAAAATAACATTGACTTCTTTAGCATTCAACAAAATTTTTTGTCCCATCAATACAAGATTTGAACCGCAAACATACAAATTTCAAACCAAATTTGCAATATTTTTTTCATCTGGGCGTGACCCTACGGGTCGGGCTTCCGTTCCCGCTTTTTTGGGCTGGGCAGAAAAAGCCCAACCCAAAAAGAGCTCCACTCAAGCCCTCACGCAACAAACCGCAGACCCAATAGCTATTTAAAATTCAAAAAATCAACCGCTTTTTTAATCTCGTTTTCACGATACTCCAGCCTCCAGCCCATAGATGAAGTCAAAATTAACATTTTTGACAATTCCGATAAAAGCCTGTTTTGAGCATTGCTTTTCAATGTAGATTTCGCAATTTTGACCGCCAAGTTGGCTTTCACAATCTTATTAATTTTGTTATAATCATCTCCAGAAAAAGGACTAAAACTGCTTTGCTCCACATCATAAAACTGAATATCAGGCGAAATTTTGATTTCCTCCTTCGGAATATTAAGCACCCTAATTAGCTTGTTTTTCGCATCAATAGCATACTTTATTTGATGCAAATCATACGAAACTGTTACATCAGCATTTACAATAATAAGCGCTTTTTTGTCAAATGTAACCAAACCCATCAAATATTTATCTTGATCTTTATAGGTCAAAACTTCGGCAAAATGTCCCTCTGTTACTACCAATTTTCCAACATTTACAAGCTGTTGTTGTATCAAATTTGTTGCGTTTTCAAGCGATGCTGAATCATTTTTTTTAAATTCACAAAACTTAAAAAGCAATACAAAAACAAAGCAAATTCCAAAAACCCAAGCAATTTTTTTTTTCATTTATAAACAATAAACATCAAACCCCTAATACTATCTTCGCAAACCCTTCAACGACATCTGAGCATAATAGGGATGATCAGGATTAACAATTAATTCTTGCCGCAATTGATGAATCAAAACATCCATATCCTCCATCGGAATAGCACCCAAAAGAGCCTCGTTACTTCCAGGCAATACAAGCGCATAACATATTGTTTTTCTGTTCTTGAATTTAACCTGAACCGGACCAACCATATCATATTCCTCAATTTTTCCGTTGGCCAAAATTCCTTTTCGCTTTTCAACAAATGGCAAATCCAACTGCTCTTGAATAGATTCATTAATGCACATATTATAAGCTACAGAATCAACTAACATATTTACAGTCATGTGCTTAACTTCTTCTGCGCCTATAACATGGTTTTTTGCAAGTGTCAAATCCTCTGCATTCACTAACTCGATATCCGCATATACTAATCCCATAATCCCATAATTTTGTTATGCAAATATAATAAAAAAACCTTTCAAGAATTTTTCTGAAAGGTTTTAAAATCATTTTTGAAGTTTCATTAGGAAACAAATAAAATTCTTAAATTTTAAATCGTTTTCTATCTGTTTCTGTCAAATAAATTTTTCTTAATCTGATAGATTTTGGTGTAAC
>JAYTNQ010000192.1:0-4131 GCA_043748255.1 Bacteroidota bacterium | reverse complement strand
TAGGAAGGTATTTCATAATAATAGGTGGTTTAAATTTTTATCAAAAATAGTGAAAAAATAGTGGATTGAAATTGATTTTTAGGGTTCGTTTTGTTTTTTTCTAAATCAATCCAGTACAACCGAAACCGCTTGAACATCGCCACCAATAGGCGGATTTAATTTTGAAACCGAGATTTTTACGCTCAAAACCGATGGAATTTCGGCAATAATACGTTGCTTGATACGATATGCAACATGTTCTAACAAATTGGCTCGAATAGCCATTTCTGTAACCACAATATGGTTAAGTAGCACATAATCAACAGTGTCTGAAAGATTGTCGCTCAAGGCAGATGGTGTCAAATTGGTTTCGATTTTCAAATCGGTTCTATAATTAGATCCAATTTTGGCCTCCTCTTCAAGACAGCCGTGGTAAGAAAAAGTACGAATGTTTTTTAAAATAATCAATCCCATATAGCTGTTTTTATACAAATGTGTTTATCTAATGCGTCAAAGACAATGTTCTATCAGCATTTTTTTTATCTTTGTAAAAATAAAACAAAAATATGGCAACCGAAGAAAAATCACTTCATTTTATTGAACAAATTATCGAAGACCACTTGACCGATGGTTTTGACCAAAAAAAGCTGCGTTTTCGATTTCCGCCAGAGCCAAACGGCTATTTGCATATTGGCCACGCCAAAGCGATTTGTTTGAACTTTGGGTTGGGCAAAAAATACGGTGCGCCAGTAAATTTGCGTTTTGACGACACCAATCCTGCCAAAGAAGAGCAAGAATATGTTGATGCTATCAAGGAAGATTTGACGTGGTTGGGGTTTGTTTGGGATCAGGAGCGCTATGCCTCGGATTATTTTGAACAGCTATATCAATGGGCGGTTTTGATGATTCAAAACAACAAAGCCTATATAGATAGCCAATCGTCTGAAGATATGGCGATACAAAAAGGCACACCAACACAACCTGGAACCGATAGCCCTTTTAGAAACAGAAGTGTTGCCGAAAACATGAGCCTTTTTGAAGGGATGAAAAACGGCGATTTTCCAGAAGGAAGTCACGTTTTGAGAGCCAAAATAGACATGAAATCAAGCAATATGCTGATGCGTGATCCATTGATATACAGGATTTTGCACCGACATCATCACAGAACTGGGGATTCTTGGAAAATATATCCTATGTATGATTTTGCACATGGCGAAAGCGACTATATCGAACAAATTTCGCATTCGATATGCACCTTAGAGTTTGTGATGCACCGTGAATTGTATAATTGGTTTTTGGATCAAATTTATGAAGATGGCAAAGTGCGCCCCAATCAATATGAATTTGCCCGTTTGAACCTCAACTATACCATAATGAGCAAGCGAAAACTTTTGCAATTGGTTGAAAACAAGATTGTTAGTGGTTGGAACGATCCCCGAATGCCTACCATTTCTGGCCTTCGCAGAAGAGGATATACCCCGGCTTCTATCAGAAATTTTTGTGAAACTATTGGTATTGCCAAGCGCGAAAATATGATAGATGTGTCGTTGTTGGAATTTTGCATACGCGAAGATTTAAACAAAAATGCCCCTCGTGTTATGGCTGTTTTAGACCCTATAAAATTGATTATCACCAATTATCCAAAAGATCAAGAAGAGTGGCTTGAGGCCGAAAATAGTCAAGAAGACGAAAGTTTGGGACACCGAAAAGTGCCGTTTTCGGGCACTGTTTTTATAGAAAAAGAAGATTTTTTGGAACAAGCCAACAACAAATTTTTTAGACTGACATTGGGCAAAGAAGTACGGTTGAAAAACGCTTATATCATTAAAGGTGAAAGTGTTATAAAAGACGAATCTGGCAATATTATTGAAATTCACTGCACCTACGACCCCGACTCTCGAAGCGGTAGCGGCACCGAAGCCAGCATGCGAAAAGTAAAAGGAACCTTGCATTGGGTGTCTGTTTTGCACGCTATCGAAGCCGAAATTAGATTGTATGACCGCCTTTTTGTGACCGAAAATCCAGAAGCAGACAAAAGTGTTGATTTTAAAACACTACTCAACCCGAACTCGCTCAAAATCACAACCGGATATATAGAACCAAGTTTGCAAACCGCTCAAATAGGCGATAAGTTTCAGTTTCAACGATTGGGTTATTTTTGCGTAGATCCCGAAAGTACGGCTCAGAAATTGGTGTTTAATAAAACCGTAGGCCTCAAAGATAATTTTGTAAAACAGTCCTAAAACCAAACCCATGTATCCACTAGACCGCCCACGTCGCCTGCGAACAACCGATGCCATGCGCAGCTTGGTTCGCGAAACAATATTGCACCCAAACGATTTTATTGTGCCCCTTTTTGTGGTTGAAGGCCGTGGCATAAAAGACCCGATAGCTTCAATGCCCAACTATTTTCGACTAAGTTTGGATCTGCTCGAAACAGAAGTGAAAACATTATGGAAAATGGGTTTGAAATCTGTGTTGCTTTTTGTAAAAGTGCCTGATAATCTGAAAGATAATGTAGGAAAAGAAGCCATAAACCCAAACGGATTGATGCAGCGCGCCATCAAAACCGTAAAAAATGCAGTGCCAGAAATGATTGTTTTGACAGATGTAGCGCTAGATCCTTATTCTGTTTTTGGACATGATGGTGTGCTTGAAAACGGAAAAATAGACAATGATTTGACCGTTGCTATTCTTGCCCAAATGAGTGTTTCGCACGCAGTTGCAGGCGCAGATATTGTGGCACCAAGCGATATGATGGACGGTCGAATTTTAAAAATCAGAGAGGCACTCGAGAGCAATAATCTATCAAATACGGCAATTTTGGCATACAGTGCCAAATATGCTTCGGCGCATTATGGCCCTTTTCGTGATGCTTTAGACTCGGCTCCTGTTGATGCTCAAAATGTGCCTAAAGACAAAAAAAGCTATCAAATGGATTATCATAACAGAAAAGAAGCTATTAGAGAAACATTGTTAGATATTCAAGAAGGAGCTGATATTGTGATGGTTAAACCCGGGATTGCCTATCTTGATATTGTGCGAGAAATAAAAAATATCGTTCATGTTCCAGTAGCAGTATATCAGGTTTCTGGCGAATATGCTATGATAAAGGCGGCGTCTGAAAGAGGATGGCTCGATCACGATGCGATTATGATGGAACAAACAACTGCCATAAAAAGGGCTGGCGCAGATCTGATTGCAAGTTATTTTGCCAAAGATATTGTAAAAATTATTTCGTAAAATGAACAAATTAAGCCTTTTTATCATTTCGTTGCTTTTTTTTTCTTGTAAAAAAGAAAACCAAAAAGAAGCACTTTATCCACAAGAAAGCAAAACGATAGTCGAGCAAGGGCAAGAAATTTTTGAAGGAAAAGGCAATTGTATGTCCTGTCATCAAATTGAAAATGAGTTGATTGCGCCAAGTTTAAAAACGATTTCCAAAATTTATAAAGCCAAAAATGGTAATATGGTGCTGTTTTTACAAAATCAAGCAGCCCCAATTGTTGATCCTTCACAATTTGAGATTATGAAAACCAATTTTGAAGTTACAAAAACCCTTTCGCTCAAAGAACTCAAGGCGTTAGAAAGCTATATTTATTCGAAATAAATGAACTCCAACCAGCTGCAATCTCACTATTTCAAAACCCCACTCGGAATTGCCAAAATAACAGGTGATTCGCTTGGTATTGCCCAAATTTTGATTGCCGACCAAGGCGATATTTCGACCTCGATACCGCTGGTTTTGGAAAAAGCCGTTTTGCAAATCAACGAATATTTTTTGGGCAACCGCATTGATTTTGATTTTGAATGCAACCCGTCGGGCACCGATTTTCAGCAGAAAGTTTGGGCCGAATTGCGGCAAATTCCGCATGGTAAAACCCTGTCTTATATGCAATTATCCAAAAAAATGGGCGATCCAAAAGCCGTGCGTGCCGTTGCTGCCGCCAATGGCAAAAACCCACTTTGGATCGTGGTGCCTTGTCACCGTGTGATTGGTAGCGATGGATCATTGACTGGGTATGCAGGAGGATTGTGGCGCAAAAAATGGCTCCTCGAACACGAAAATCCATCTTTGCAACAAAATTTATTTTAGAAAGTAAAAACAATACTTTTTTTTCCTACATTCGTATTGGTTTAAACCGTAAAATT
>JAYTNQ010000191.1:0-1492 GCA_043748255.1 Bacteroidota bacterium | reverse complement strand
CAGCCCAAAAAAGCGGGAGCCGAAGACCGACCCGAAGGGGCACGCCCAAAAAAAAACCCAAAAATTTCTTTTTGGGCTTGGGGTTTTGGGTTAATTTTGGTTGAGTTGTGTTAGAATGGTGTTGAGATTGTCTTCGGAGAATTTTCCGGCCGAGAAGAGGATGAATTTTGCGAGTGGCATATCGGCGAGCATGGATTGGAGGAATAGTGCTGCTTTTTTTTCGTCTTCTGTTTCTGGTTTTTTGTTGTTTCCTGTAAAATATTGTACCATTTGTGATGCGATGGTTTGATTTTTGGGGCTGTTGTTTAGTTCTTTAAGCATTGAATCGCGGGTAAAAATGGCTACTGGTGTTTTGGTGGATTGTATTTGGATGGTTTGTTGTAGTGGCAAATTTCGTGATGAGCTTCCTATTCTGATGTCGAATTTGCCTGATTTGATGGCCCAATCGTGTGATGCTGTGCTGTAATAGGCGAAATCGCGTGAGTTGAGTTCGAAGTTTATGGTTTTGGTTTGTCCGGGTTGTAGTTCGATTTTGTCGAAGTGTTTGAGTTCGTTTTCTGGTCGTGATACTTGTGTGTCTTGTTCGTGAATATAGAGTTGAACGACTTCTTTTCCGGTTACTTTTCCGGTGTTTTTGAGGTCTATCGAGATGGTAATTTTGTCTGTATCTTTGGCAGAGGTGGTGTTTATTTTGATGTTTGAGTATTCAAATGTGGTGTAGCTTAGTCCGAAACCGAATGGGAAATTGGGTTCAATTTTCTTTTTGTCATAGTATCTGTAACCTATATATATTCCTTCGCCGTATTTGGCGTTTCCGTCTTTGGAGGGAAATTCGAGGGAGGTTGGTGTGTCTTCTAATCTTTCGGGGAAGGTTTCTGAAAGTTTTCCGGATGGATTAATGTTACCGCTTAATACATCTGCGAGTGCGCCACCACCGGCTTGTCCGCCGAGGTAGGCTTCTACTATTGCGCTAACTTTGTTTTTCCAGGGCATGGTAACTGGTGCTCCGTTCATGAGGATTACGACTACATTTTTGTTGGCTTTTGCTACTGCTTCTATGAGTTTGTTGTGGCCTGTGGGGAGATCCATATTGGCGCGGTCATATCCTTCTGATTCAAAAATACTTGGTAATCCAACGTATAGCAGAACGACATCGGCTGTTTTTGCGTTTTGTACGGCTTCGGCAATTTGTGCGTCTGTTGCATCTCCTGCTTCATTATATCCTGGGGTGAATGAGTATTGTGTTTCTTGAACTTTTTTTGGGAGTCCTTCTATGGATTTTACGATTTTGGCGGGGTCATTTTTTTTCTTTTTGATCATTGCTTTTGGTAATTCTTCAAAGGCATTATTGAGTTGTGTTGGTCTAACTTGTGAGCTTCCGGCTCCTTGGTAGCGTGGTGTTTTGGCAAATTCTCCAATTACGGCTACTTTTTTGAGGGTAGTTTTTAGGGGTAATATTTGGTTGTCATTTTTGAGCAAAACGATACATTCG
>JAYTNQ010000190.1:0-10795 GCA_043748255.1 Bacteroidota bacterium | reverse complement strand
AATATTGATGAGTTTACACCAGATGCGCTTGCTAAAATTTTAGGCGTTGATGCTGTTATAAAATGCAAATATGCTTATGAAAAAACAAGTAGTGAGGGAGTGGCATTAGTAAAATCATTACTGATAGGTTTTGGAACCGGGAAAGTAGCAACAGGTGAACTCACATTAAACATTTTTAATGGTAAAGATGGCGAATTATTGTGGCGTTTTTACAAGCAAATGAGTGAAGACGTTATGAGTTCTGCTAATGAGGTTGTAGAAAGAATGATGAGAAAAGTAGGGCGTAATTTTCCTTACCAATTAAAATAAATAACTTTTTTTGAAAGCCGAAAGGTATAAATTCGCCCCGATGTAGCGGTATCCTTTTTGGATTTTCTTTTTCAGAAAATCCAAAAAGATATAGCGTGCAGCGGGACTGTAAGTGTATATAACGGTTGGTGTGCGCCAAAAAAAAATTATTCGTGCTTTCCTATTTGGTCTAATTCTGATATTTCTTCGATTTGAATGGCACTTCTGAAAATGATATATTGCATAGAATATAGTAGAGGTACTGTAAAAAAGATGCCGATACAAAGACCAAATATGCCAAGACACGCATAGATGATTCCTAAAAATAGTAGCAAGAGGATGGTCCAGAATTTTTTGAAAACAAGTAGCATACTGGTTTTTATGGCGGTTATGGCATCTTGATTTGCAAAAATGATCAGTGGTGCGCTGAGGATATTGAGAAAAGGAATCAGGATATTGAGTAGTAAAATGGTTGGGTATATCCATATTTCTAATCCGTTGTCGCTTGTTATTATTGTTGCTTTTGCAAGTGTGTTTATGGTGATTGTGATGATACTCACAAATAGCATTGATAGGCAGAGGTCTTTGAGGTATTTGCTTTTATAATATTCAAATGCGGTCGAGAAGCCAAAGCTTTTTTGGATTTCGGCATTGTGCGCTATTTTGATCATTCCGGCAGATAGTGGCGCTATTGCTGCGGCTACCATAGCATTGACGATGGCTTGCAGGATCAATGCAGTTGAGGACTCTTGCATTTGTTCGGCTTTTAGATTTGTCAAAAAATTGGTCGTTAGGCTTACTCCCATGAAGATAGCCATGATGCCAAACAGGAGCATAAAAACAAGTATCATCAGTAAAAATAATATGGCGCCTTGAATGAGGGCTGTTTTTTTGTAATTGTCGAAGGCTTGTGCAAGTGTATCACCAAAATCGAGTTCATAATTATCATCTTTGATGTCTTGAATTTGTTGTGTAATTGTTTTCATAGTTTTGATTTAGAGCCAGTTGATAATTTTTTGAAGGTATTTGATTTTGTTTTTATAGGGTGCGTATCGCATGGTTGGGTCGATCCAATTTGGTTTTTTGAGTATGGCTTTTTGGTGCGAAAAACTGTCAAAACCCAATTTGCCGTGATAGGCGCCAATTCCAGAGTGTCCGACACCGCCAAAAGGGAGTCTTTTGTTTGAAAAATGAACGACGGTGTCATTGATGCAGCCGCCTCCGAAAGAAAACTGGGTAATCATTTTTTGGGCAAATGTTTTGTTGGTCGAAAATACAAATAGGGAGAGTGGTTTTTCAAATTTGTTGATGATTTTGGAAATTTCGGCTTCACTTTCGTAGGTAATGATGGGCAAAATGGGACCAAAGATTTCGTCTTGCATCAAGAGACTTTCCAAATTATTTTCTAAAATAAGTGTTGGTGCAATATATTTTTCGATTTCGTTGGTTTGACCACCAAACAGGATTTTATTATGGTCTATCAAATTTTGTAATCTATCCCAATGTTGTTTGTTGATGATTCTGGCAAAATCTGGTGATTTTTCTGGGTTTTCGCCAAATGCGTCTTTGATGGCTATAATCAAATGACCTATAAGTTGCATTTTTATTTTTTGGTTTACCAAAATATAATCTGGAGCGATACAGGTTTGCCCTGCATTGATAAATTTGCCCCACACGATGCGTTTGGCTGTTCGTTTTAGGTTTGCTGTGTCATCAACAATGCAAGGGTTTTTTCCACCAAGTTCGAGTGTAACGGGGGTAAGATTTTCGGCAGCCGCTTTTGCAACAATTTTTCCAACGGCTACACTTCCTGTAAAAAAAATATAATCCCAACGTTTTTTGAGCAAATCTTGTGCAAATGTTGCATCTCCCAAAATGGCTATAACGTGTTGTGGTTCAAATGTTTCTCGAATAATTTTGGCGATTAAGCTGGCTGTGTTTGGTGCGTGCTCTGATGGTTTTAGCACTACACTATTACCAGCTGCAACTGCCGCAATAAGTGGACTGAATGCCAATTGAAATGGATAATTCCAGGGCGAAATAATTAGAATTTTGCCATAAGGTTGTTTGTAAATATAATCAGAGGACGGAAAATTCAATATCGAGGGCAAAACACGTTTTGGTTTTGCCCACGAGTTGATGTTTTTTATGGTGTTTTTGAGGTCTGAAATGACATAATTGGTTTCGGTTAATATGGCTTCAAAAACGGGTTTTTTCAAATCTTTGAAAAGTGCGTTTACAATATCAGTTTCTTGATTTTGAATATTTTGGAGTAATTTTTGGAGCAATTCTTTTCGAAAAGCGATATTGGTTTTAAAATTCATTTTGATGATTGAACAAATTTAATATATTAGTTTATAGTTTTACAAAAATCCAAATCTGAATCCTGTATAAAAATCAGCTTGTTTTCCGTCTGAAAGCAATGCCGAGATAGCGCCATTTGAGCCCAGAAAAAAACCGCCTAATCTAAATCCAACTCCGTTTGTAGTGCCCGAAAATTCGTTGAATGAAATGGGGGTGTATAGTTCAAAAAATCCAAAATTAAGTTTTGGAGTGACTGAAAATGAATTTTGAGAGGCAATTTGGTCATTGTCGTTGCTTTTATTTACTTTTTGTTGCATAAATAAAGATACATCAAGTTTTGAAAAAACTTTGATATTGGCATAAGCATTTAGCATTGTTGGTAATTTTATGACAAAATCTTTGCTTGAATCTTCCAATGTAAAAAACTTTCCGTTTGCTCCGGTACTATTATTCAAAATGGTTTCAATATCTTGAAAACTGTTTGCGTTTTCAAATTGTGTCAAATTTAGTGCGTCTGTACCGCTAATGTGTGTTGCAAAAGTTTTGGTTGAATTGTTTTCGTCTTTGAAGCTAAGTGTTCCCAAATTTTTGATGGCCATTCCAATTTTTAGTTTGTAGTTGTCACTCCCACCTTTGTATTGATAATCAAACCCAAAATCTGTTGCTACGCCTTTTAAATCACCAAAAAAAGATTTTGTAAAATCAGATTGATTTGCAAAACTGTTTCCCAAACTTCCAGAATAGGCAAGGTTTATATTGGCTGTTGCATTGGTAAGTTCAGAAATGGTTTGACCATTAACAAGATAATGGTTGATTGTACCTTTAAAGTTGCCTGCTCCAAAGTTGGCATAAGTACCTGGAAACAATAATTTTGCGGTGACCCCTACATTCAATTGGTGGTTTTTGTTGTTTATCAAACTTTTGGCTGCAGAAATCCCAAACTCTCCCCATACCGCAGCATTCAAACGTTGATTGAGGTTGTTATTTACCAAAGCACCAAGGGTTGCAAGAGTAATGTTGTTGTCAAGAATTGCTTTTCCAAAAACGGGGTCAAAATCTATAATATCGGCTTTGATATACGATTTTGTAGTGATTGCAAACCCCCATCCCGCTGCACGCATTGCAAATCCAGGCCCCATAATTTCGGTATCAATACTCATGTTTACAGGCGTATTGCCATCAAATATTAAGGATTGTATATTCTCTCCGCCTTTTATTTCTTTATAACCTACAATATTATTTGACAAATTAAACGACGTTGAAACCAACTGAATTTCAAAGCGATTTTTAAGATTTAACAATTCCGAAGGGTTCATACCAGCATTGATGATTCCAACACGTCGAGAGGTTGTGAGTCCCGAAAAATGTTCTTGTGATTGCGCAGTGACAAATGTCAAACACATCCATAAAAATGTGATTTTTTTCATGATGATTAAATTTAAGAATGAATAAAAAGAATAATATTGTAAAATTATAAAAAAAAAGAATATCAATTCAAATTATTTCATATTTTTTTAAACCAAAGAATTCCAGAGACTTTCGTTTGGAACAGGGGCTACTATTTCTAAATTCTCTTTGCTAACAGGATGCAAAAATACCAGTTTTTGGGCGTGCAAATGAATACCTCCATCTGGATTACTTCGGTCAAAGCCATATTTGAGGTCACCTTTGATGGGCGATCCAATAGCAGCCAACTGGGCTCTTATTTGATGGTGTCTGCCGGTATGTAGCTGAATCTCGAGAACAAAATAATGGTTTAATTCTTGAATAATTTTATAGTCTAAACTTGCCATTTTGCTATCTGGGACCACTTTTAGATGGGCTTTTGAAGTATTGTTTTTTTCGTTTCTACTGATATAATGAAGCAAGGAGTCTTGCAACTGTGGTGGTTTATTTTTAACAACTGCCCAATAGCATTTTTTGGTTTCGCGTTCGCTAAAAAGGGCATTCATTCTCACCAAAGCTTTACTGGTTCTGGCAAAAACAACGATACCGCTTGTTGGTCGATCTAATCGATGCACAACACCCAGAAAAACCGCACCTGGCTTATTAAATTTTTGCTTAATATACTCCTTTACGATGTCAGACAAAGGTTTGTCTCCCGTTTTATCACCTTGCACAATATCGCCCACCCGCTTATTGACAATAATCAAATGATTGTCTTCAAATAAAATCTGAAGGTTGTCTTTGTGAGAGAGTTGTTTCATTTTTGGGGCAAATTTTCAAAAAAAATTAATATTGTTCGCCCGTATTTGGAAAATCTTTTGATTTTACATCTGATACATATTGACCAATTGCGTTTGTCATCAAATCATACAAATTCAAATAACGGCGCAAAAAACGGGGGTTAAATTCATTATTCATCCCCAACATATCGTGAATAACCAATACTTGTCCATCAACACCGCCGCCAGCCCCAATCCCAATAACTGGAATATGAATGCTTTTGGCTACTTTTTCGGCCAATTCGGCAGGAATTTTTTCTAAAACGATGGCAAAGCAGCCTAACTTTTCTAACAATTTGGCGTCATCTATCAATTTTTCGGCCTCGGTATCTTCTTTGGCCCTTACGGTATATGTGCCAAATTTGTAAATCGATTGAGGCGTCAAACCCAAATGCCCCATAACTGGGATACCAGCATTCAAAATACGTTTGATACTTTCTTTGATCTCGCGACCTCCTTCCATTTTTACGGCATGCCCCCCACTCTCTTTCATGATTCTAATGGCAGATCGCAAGGCTTCTTTTGGGTCAGATTGATAGCTTCCAAAAGGCAAATCTACTACTACTAATGCACGTTGAACAGCTCGGATAACCCCAGAAGCATGATAAATCATTTGGTCGAGTGTGATGGGTAATGTAGTTTCATGACCTGCCATGACGTTGCTCGCCGAGTCACCAACCAAAATTACATCAATACCAGCAATATCAACTATTTTTGCCATAGAATAATCATAGGCCGTTAGCATCGAAATTTTTTCGCCATTGGCTTTCATTTCAATCAAAGACTTGGTTGTAATGCGTTTGTAATCTTTTTTGGCAACAGACATAGTTTTGTTATTAAATGATTGAAAAAGCAAACCATATTTTTAAATTTTTGTCAAAAAAATAGGGCTATTTTTATATAAAGTGCAAAATTAGTCAAATTATTGAATTGTAAAACATTTTGAACATTAAAAAAATAAGTTGTTTTTTAGTCAAGTAGTATTTTGTTTTTGAAAAAAAAAACTAAATTTGCGTTCATTACGAAATCATGAAGCAAGTTTTTTTTGTTAGTTTTTTTTTATTCATACTTAATTTTGCAAAAGCACAATCCTTGAAAGCAGAATATTTGGATTGTGTCTTCAAAAAAGTCGAGGAGCAAAATTTTCAGGAGGCAATTGATTATTTGACAAAAATAATTGCTATTTCACCAAAAGATTCAACCGCTTTTAACGATCGTGGATTGCTCAAAGAATATCTTTTGGACTATAAAGGGGCAATTTTGGACTTTTCACAACAACTCAAAATTGATCCCTCAAAAGCCGACAGCTACTTTTTTCGCGCTATGGCAAAAGAGAAAATCAAGGATGAAAACGGTGCTTTTTTAGACTATCAAAAGACAGTTCGGTTTGAACCCACAAACTCTGATGCTCACTTTTTCATTGGAATGTATCTTGTAAATAAAAAGCAGTATCAAAAAGCCATTTTTTCGTTTGAAAAAGCCATAAAATCCAGAAAAGATAATGCAAAAGCCTACACAGGAAGAGGTTGGGCTAAAACAAATTTGAATCAACTTAAAGCAGCATATATCGATTTTGAAATCGCCAAAAGGCAAGATTCAACCGAAATTTTGACTTATTATTATTCGGGTTTTTTGAACTTGAAATTGAAAAAATACCAAAAAGCAAAGGATGATTTTGTAAAAGCCATTTCTATAAATTACAATTTTGAAAATCAAAAAATAATTTCGCTTTTTCGAAATATTAAAGACACAAGATGGTTTGCTTTTTTAAAAAATGAATCTCAAAAATCAATTTTGAAGCCAGAAAATCAAATAGAAATGGCAATTTTAAATTTGTATTTCAAGGAGTATCAAAATGCAATTGTAGGTTTGAATTTTGCCATTGAAAAAAATTCCAAAAAGGCGATTTTGTATTTCAAACGCAGTCAAGCATTTGTAGAACTGAAAAATTTTGAAGCCGCCGATAATGACATAGAAAAGGCTTTAGCACTCGACCAAAATAATATTTTGTTTGAAGATCAAAAACAAAAAATAAATCAATGTTTTGTTAGTATAACTCCTATTAAAATTGAAGGAAATGCACAAGGCACTACTTATCATATTAGTTATTTTGACAAAAAAAATCGAATTCTGAAACCCGAAATCGAAAAAATATTACACGATTTTGATTTATCGGTATCAACATACATTCCAAATTCAATTATTTCCAAAATCAATTCCAACCAAAAAAATGTGGTTTTGGATCGCTATTTCATCAAATGTTTTGAACAAGCCAAAACCGTTTGGAAAAATACTCAAGGTGCATTTGACCCCACTGTGTATCCGATTGTAAATGCTTGGGGATTTGGCCCAACGAAAAAACAAATTATCGAAAAAACTAAAATTGATAGTTTGTTGCAATTTGTTGGCTTTGAAAAAATTTGGATTAAAAACCATAAAATCGTCAAAAAAAACCCAGGTGTGGCACTTGATTTTAACGCCTTTGCACAAGGCTACTCGGTTGATGTAGTTTCAGATTTTTTGAAGACAAAAAAAATTGTAAACTTTATAGTCGAGATTGGCGGCGAAGTTTTTGCTAGTGGTTGCAAGCCAAATGGCGACAAATGGCGAGTTGGAATAGAGAAACCAATAGATAATAAAGCAGGCGTTAATGACTTGAAAGCTGTGGCAGGTTTAGAAAATCTTGCTTTGGCTACATCTGCCAATTATCGAAGATTTGTAATCGAAAACGGTGTCAAATATGCGCATCATATTGACCCAAAAACAGGTTTTCCTGCCAAAAATAATTTGCTGAGCGCATCCGTTTTTTCAAAAAAAGCAATAGTTTCTGATGCTAATGCAACCGGAATTTTGGTAATGGGTTTGGAAAAAGCGAAGCTATTTTTGAAACAACACACCGAGTTACAAGCATATTTAATATATTCTGATGAAAATGGTGAGTATCAAATTTTTGAAACTCCTGGTTTAAAAAGTATCGTATCGGATGTAGAACAATAGCAAAAAAAAAACATCCTTTTTGAGGATGTTTTTTGAAATTTGAATGATGAAAATTTATTTGTTCAAAATTAATTTAAAGTTGGAGGACGATTTTTCGTTGGTGACTTTTATAATGTACATTCCGTTTGAAAAGCGAGATAAATCAATGTTTTTTGAAGATTCGGAATCTGCTTCTTCAATATTTTGATTCATAATCACTTCTCCCAAGATATTGATTACCTTAATATTATTAACATTGTTTTTATAATCTATTGTAAAAACAGCTGTTGTTGGGTTTGGATATAAAGTAGCTGTTGGATTTGAGACAAAATTGTCTGTGGCTAATGCTGGGCTCCAATAGAGTGCAATTGCTGTAAAATTGGTGTCGGCCGTAGGAATTTGAGTGTCAATTGCGGTACCTTTTGTAAAATTAAAATAACGTGTTGCAGTGGCTGTACCATGCCCCCAAGTTTCTTGAATAGCAACTCTATAGGCACCGTCTGCTACTACTGCTCCAGCTACGTTTGTACCATTCCAGCTAATAGTTTTTGGCAAAAATGTAGATAACGTTGCTCCTGATGTTGCATCAACAACATTTTTGGCAGATTTTGAAACCCACTGCGGTAAGTGATCGCCTGTATTGCTGGTGGCACCTCCCCAATTGATTTTTTTTGTTTTGATAAAAGTACCTGTGCTTGTTTCTATCCAAACCGCAAGTGCATAGCGACCATTGGTTTCATAATTTCCTGTCGTATGAATGGGAGTCGTAAATGTAAAAGTAAGCGTGCCTGCGGTTTGTGCGCTTGCCTTGAAACCTAAACATAACATCAAAGTGAATACTATTAAATAATGTAATTTTGTTTTCATTTTTATAATTTTTTACAAATTTATTGCTTTTTTTTTATTTTCAATTTATTGATATATATTTTTTTTTCTAAATTTAGTTAATTTTTAGACAAAATCTTACTTTTTATGAAATTGTCAATTGGTTTTCTGAGATAGACAATATGATTGTTTTTTTTATATAAAAAAAAGGAGCAAAAACTTTCGTTTTCACTCCTTTTTAAAAATCATTTTGTACAATAAATTAATGCTTACAAAATTCTATTTTTGATTTTAAAAGTAATTAGAATTTGTAGTTCATAGACAAACTAAACATTCTACCCAATTGGCTGAAATGAAATCCATCATAAGTCATTTGTGAATAACGACCATCAAATGTCAATAAGTTTGTTTGTGTGAAAACATTACTTGGATTAGATAAAAAAGTTGCTCCTGCAGCATTTTCAGCAACGTATTTCCATTCTGGCAATACATCAAGAATGTTGTTGGCATTTAATGCAAAAGTTATTTTATCTGTCAAGTTATAGTTGATACCCAAATCTGTAACTACTTTTGGAATAAATTCAGTGTGCAAATTAGCATCCAAACCATCTTGTTTGAAAGTAGTTTTTCCAAAATAAGTATTGTTTAATGAAAATTCCATTTTATCTATAGCATAAGAACCACCAAAAATCCATTTCATATCTGGTCTTGACGTAAAAGCCAAAGCTTCTAAAGTTGGACTGAATGAATTGTTTACGACAGCAGATGTTTTTTCGTTTTTCAATGTTACATTACCAGACAAATTCAAACCTAATTTGCCGCTACCAAGTTCAATTTTTGACCAGTTGGCAACAACATCAATTCCAGAAGTTTGTGTGTTTAATGAGTTTGAAAAATAGGCAATGTTTCCTAACCCAGCAAAATTTTGTTTGTCTCCCAAAACAATTCTGTCTGTCATTTTGATATCATAATAATCAAATGTAACATTGATGTTTTTTGATAATTTTGCCCCAAAACCAACAGTTAAATTCGTTGATTTTTCTGGTGCAAGATGAGAAATACCAATAGCATGGGCTTGTGGTGAAACGTTATTGATAATTCCGCTTACTTGAATCCCTTGTCCTGGAACAAATGAATACTGCGATTTTTGGGTATAAATTTGGTGTAACGATGGTGCTCTGAAACCTGTAGATATTGATCCTCTTAAAGTAAACATATTATCAAAAGTATAACTTGCACTTCCCTTTCCAACAACAGCGTTTCCAAAATCACTATAATTTTCTGCACGCACTGTACCATTTAATGAAAAATCATCAACATTAACATTCACATCTAAATATCCACCAAGATTGTATCTGTTCCATTTTCCAGAATTTTCTGGTCTGTTTCCAGCAAACGAATCAGCACCAATCCCGTCGTAAGATGCTTTGTCTCCAGCAATTACTTCAAAATTTTCTGTTCTAAATTCAGATCCAAAAGCGATCGCAATATTTTCATTTATAGTTCGCGAAATATCAATATTCCCAACGATGTGGTTAAAAGAAGTTCCACCTGGTTTGAAACTAGTTGGGCTATTTTTTCTATAAACATCTTCGTTATTTGCATCTTTTATGTCAGAGCGGTTTTGAGAATTTTCAACTGTATAAAGTTGCTCATTTCCACCAAATGTGATACTCGCATCTGTATTCCAGTCATTTACTTTTGATTTGTAACCAAAAGTAGCGTTATAATCGTTCAAATCTCCGATAAAAGTTGGTACATAACCAACATACGATGCGTCAGTTCCATTTCCAAACAAGTCTTTAAGATACGGATAAGAAGCCAAAGTTCTCCAATACGGAGTTCTATAATTGGCAAATGAATTTACTTTTTTGTTTACATAAGCCGCATTGTAATAAAACTGAGTAGTTGGCGAAAAATCAAATCCTCCATTTACTTCAAATTTTGCCGCTGCTGTTGCTGGCGATCCATTGATGTTTCCTGCATCTGGATATTTAGCCAAAAATGCTTTTACTACATTAATATCTGCTCCAAATCCGATATTTGGATCTGCCTCAGCTTCAGCACTTACAGTACCCGGTCTATTAGCCAATGCTACTTTTGAGAAATCAATTGTATAATTGATAAATCCTTTGTCACCAACAGTAGATCCATTGTTCAAACTTACACCTACCATT
>JAYTNQ010000189.1:0-4154 GCA_043748255.1 Bacteroidota bacterium | reverse complement strand
TTTTCTGAGTGTGCGAAACTCATACCGTACAAACTCGAATTCCGTTTCACGAATAATTTGGTTTTCTCTCCAAATTTGCTACTTTGAACTTCACGAATGTTACTTTCATACTAGCAAATGTTTACGCTTTACCAAATTATTGAAGTGAGTGGGGGTAGTGTAGTGATATACCTTCATATACGTAGTTATGTTCTATGTACCTTACGGTATATCCCCCGCAAACCGATAATTATACCGTAAATACCGTAAAGTAGCTAATTCGTCAGTACTATTTTGAAATATTCGTACCAGTTCTACAGTTGTTTAGCAATAGCACATTCATGTCTTCTTTGCCTCTTAATGCACATCTAGATTCAACATCTAAGTAACAAAAGCCTTATCGTCTCCAAACCTGTCTTTTCAGTTTTTATATTTCCGGCCGCAGACTTGTCCTAGAACCAAGTCAGATCACAATAATATTATTTGATTGCAAGCATCTCTGTCTTTTCATCTTTAGTTAAGAAAATGGACAACAATTCAGAAAACGAAGTGAAAAACTCTCCTTTACGTCGTGCCTCCAAGCGACAGAAATTGGCCGCCTTGCGCCGCACTTCAGCCGGATCATCAACATCAACCCAACCTACCGACAATGATCCAACTTTGAGTTTTTCCAACAACAACTCAGTTTCCAACTCTCCTGACACCAACTTGACTCCAACAGTCACATCCAACATGTCAGCTAATCCTTCGTTGCCTAGCAACATTTCTACAGTTGCAAATTTTGCAATTTCCAGTGCACCAACAGTAGCTCCATCAGCTCAGGCACTTTCTCTCATTTCCTCGCCATCGGTTGCTCTGACCCACTCAGACGATTTGGTAAGTCAGCAAGTGAATTCGACTCTTCAGAAACGCTTCGTGCATCCTGGAGAGAAGATTCCTCGCTTGACTAAGAATCCGACTCGAGCTCAGGTCATGAACATAACCACTCTCTTGCTCACTCGCGATTGTCCTTACACCTTCGTCGACGTTGTTCCTTTAGACGTGATTCCACACCTGGAAACATTGCTACAGACACGTTATTATATGGACCGCATCGCTAGAAAAGCTTGTTTGCAATGGCGAACTTGGACAGTTGCCCACTTTTGCGCCGAACTTCGCAGCGCTGTCCCAGACACTGCTATCGCTAGACCTCATTCTTCTGTTAGTTTTTACGAACTGATAGCCAAATTGCCTGTTCAGTTTGACCTTGAGAACGAAGCTTACGAGTTACTCTTGGATTCTAACTTGCAAGCGATTTGCGCTAAGTTTCCTGATGTAACTAACGAAGATGAGTTGAAAGCCTCAAAGCTCTTAATTTCTCGACTTCCTGAGCAGCCAATCAACTGGCGTGCAGTTCTCTTCCGAGATTTCAATGGTCAAAAGGTTTCTATCGAGACAGTTGAAGATTTCCGCTTCGTTTGGAAAGCTCAACTTACCCGACTTCGAAACCAAGCCCAAGACCTACGAGAGGTTGGTTGGAATTTGGTCGGCACCGACAAAACCAAACACGTTACCGACAATCCAATTCGCAAACGTCCACCTACGATACATTCTGAAGCACCTTTGCAAAAGAAATCAACGAAATCCATCGATGATTCGCTTTGCACTGGTTGTGGAAGAAACAATCACACCATCGACAATTGCCATTTCAAAACCTCTCCATACTACAATGGCACTTCCAAGAGTTACGTTGACTCTGCCGCCTTTACGGAGCTCCGTCGCATCTATCCGACAGCATCTTTTGCACCGTCGAACAAGAACTTGGCGACAATGTCTCAAAATTCGACTGGGAGCGCCACTTCTTCAGGCTTCAACTAGCTCAAGAAAGTGAAGGGAAAAGGTATGATTATACCTGACTCTGTTTACTTTACATCGATTTCAAGTCCAGATATCAACACTGATTATCTTTCTATCGCTGTCTCTCATGTCTCTCAGAGTCTGGAGCCTCCAAGAAATGAAATCAAGGCTTTGCTCGATACCGGCTCACTAGCTGGGGATTTTGTAGCCTATCGTTGTTTGTTAAATCTTAAACTTGAATCGTTCATTAAAACTTCTAAAAAAAGAGTAGTCTGCAGTGGATTAGATAATCAATGCTATGACATTTCTAGTTCAATTGCTCTGCGAATTTTCTACTTTTGCGAGAAACTAAGTAAAATAGCCCATATCGATATCACGGCTATCGTTTTACAATCTTCGCCTATCGACTTGATTCTTGGCAGAAAAACGATCAAGCTTCACAAGCTGTTCGACCAACTTCCAAGTCAACTTTCAGTGCATGACGTTGATTCAGCATTGCAACCACTAGCGGGAATTGTTCCTGATAAAGTAGTGAAGTTTTGTGACTGTACACCAGGGGGGATTTGCAACCCTCCCTTGGAGCCAAAAACTGAAAATCCACCATCTCAAGTGGGTGATCATACAGTAACCAAACCACAACCCTTCCTAGCTTCACTAGTACATCAGTCAGAGTTTATCTCTGCAATTGCAACATCTGCTGATAACGAACTCGATGATCATGAATCGGGAACATTTGCACCTTATCTTCCTTCGCCATCAAAAGATGATCCTTTGCAAGCTTTGCACATCTCTGGAGATGAGGAACTTCAACTTTTGATTCGCAGTCTTTGCGAAGAGTTTAGAGACCTTTTTAGCAATGAGTTACCCTTAACTCCTGCCTCTATCCCACCTTTTCATTTAGTGGTTGATGATTCCCAATGGCATCACAATAAAAATCGAGGTCCGCCAAGACCTCAAACCACTGCCAATCAAGCTGAGATTGTTCGACAGATTGCTATTCTTGAAAAGCAAGGTATCATCGAAAAGTCATCAGCAGTTTACTACAGTCAAGTCCTCATGGTTACTAAACCTGATGGTTCTCTTAGACTGTGCATCGATTTCAGACCTCTGAACAAATGCACTCCTGATGCTTCATGGCCTGTTCCAGACATCGAAGATACTTACGAGCGAATTGGAAACCAATGCGCTGTAATCTTTGCTTTGATTGATTTCACTCAAGGATTTCATCAAGCTCCTCTTTCTTTAGCTACTCGAGTATACACTGCATTCATTGTCTTCAGTGGCGTGTATCAATTCACTCGACTGCCTTTCGGCTTGAAGAAAGCACCATCCTACTTCCAACAAGTTATTGCAACTGTTGTTCTTGCAGGTTTGCTTTACTTCACTTGCGAAGTCTATATTGACGATGTCAATATCTTCGGTCGAAACAACGAAGAGTTCATTTCTAGACTACGTGAAGTTTTCGAGCGCTTCAGAAAACACAAAGTTTTCCTGAAAGCTTCAAAATGCTTCATTGGCTACTCTGAACTAAACTATCTTGGAAAAGTCATCACTAAAGATGGAATCAAGATGTCTACTGACAAGATCAAAACCATCTTAGACTTTCCACTTCCAACTGTTTCAAAACAGCTGAAGAGCTTCTTAGGCATTGCAAACTACTTTCGTAATCATGTTCGCAATCACTCTATGGTAGTTAAGCCTTTGCATACTCTGCTTACTAACTACTGTAAAACTAAGAAAGTTACTTGGACAGTCGATGCTCTCAATGCTTTTCAGCAAGTCAAGAAAGAGATCGCTAAAGCTCCAACTATGCATTTCGTCACTAAGACTGATCCTATCTATCTTCATACTGATGCATCAGACTATGGAATAGGTGGCTATCTGTTTCAGTTGATTGATGCAAAAGAAGTTCCAGTTGCTTTCGTTAGCAAATCCTTCAGTACTGTGCAACTACGTTGGTCAGTCATTCAAAAGGAAGCTTTTGCAATCTACTACTGTTGCATATTCTTAAAGACATTACTCAGAGATCGTAAGTTTACGATACGTACTGATCACCGAAATTTGCTCTATATACATGATAACTCAAATTCTATGATAGTCAGATGGTTCATGGCCCTCTCTGAATACTCATACGACATAGAGTTCTTGTCTGGAGTAGACAACGGAATAGCTGATTCTATGTCTAGATTGTGTCGTAACAACATGCTAGATTCTCCTGTTGAATACAACAAGTCAGAAGTCTTAACTTCTATGATAATCGAAAAATTCAAACTTTCCGACTATCAGTATAAGACTATCTCTGCACTGCACAACTCTACTGTTGGTCACTTTGGCCTCGA
>JAYTNQ010000188.1:0-1502 GCA_043748255.1 Bacteroidota bacterium | reverse complement strand
GTCCTCGAAACACAAAAAGGTGATCGACAATTTTGTCCATAAAATAGCGGTCGTGCGACACCACAAGCAGGCAGCCGGGATAGTCCAAAAGGAAGTTTTCGAGCACGTTAAGCGTTACAATATCGAGGTCGTTTGTAGGCTCATCGAGTATCAAAAAATTTGGATTTTGAATCAAAACCGTACACAAATACAAGCGTTTTAGCTCGCCACCACTTAGTTTTTCTACATAGTCGTGCTGCTTTTTTCGGTCAAACAAAAAGCGCTCCAAAAGCTGCCCTGCAGAGATGATTTTGCCTTTGGTTAGTGGAATATATTCGCCATATTCTTTGATAATATCGATTACTTTTTGACCCGGTTTTGGGTTGATTCCACTTTGTGTATAATAACCAATTTTGATGGTGTCGCCCGTGATGACTTTGCCTGCATCAACGGCAATTGTTTTGGTAATGAGGTTCAAAAAAGTTGATTTTCCGGTACCGTTTTTTCCAATAATACCAATGCGTTCGCCTCGCTGAAAGTCGAAACTAAAGTTGTCTAAAATAACGTGGTCTTTGAATTTCTTGAAAATTTTGTGCAGTTCAATGATTTTACTGCCCATGCGTTCCATATTTATTTCGAGTTCTACGGCATTCTCGCGGCGGCGGCTTTGCGCTTTTTCTTTGATGTCATAAAAATCATCTTGTCGCGACTTTGATTTGGTAGTTCGTGCTTTTGGTTGTCGTCGCATCCATGCCAACTCTTTGATAAACAGGTTTTGAGCCTTGTCAACACTTGAGTTTTCAGACGCAATTCGTTCTTCTTTTTTTTCTAAATAATAAGAATAATTGCCCTTGTATTGGTATAATTTTCCGTTGTCGAGTTCGATAATCTCATTGCAAACACGCTCCAAAAAAAAGCGGTCGTGAGTGACCATGAAGAGCGTAATATTTTCTTTGGCAAAATAACTTTCGAGCCATTCAATCATTTCAAGATCAAGATGATTTGTAGGTTCGTCAAGAATCAACAAATCTGGACGATTGATCAAAATAATGGCCAGTGCCAAGCGCTTTTTTTGTCCTCCAGAAAGATTTTTTACTTTTAATTTAAAATCTTCTAACTTCAATTTGAAAAGAATTTGTTTGTATTGGGTTTCAAAATCCCAGGCATTGTGCTGATCCATAAGGTCAAAAGCCTTTTGATAAGCATCGGCATCATCGGGGTTTTCCAAAGCTTTTTCATACCCTTCGATTACTTTTAGAGTTGCATTATCCGAGGCAAATATACTTTCTTCGATAGTCAACTCGTCTTGAAGTTGGTTGTCCTGCGACAAAAAAGCCATATTAATTCCTTTGCGAAGCACCACATTGCCGGTGTCAGATTGATCTTGACCATTGATAATTTTCATGATACAGGTTTTGCCCGAACCATTTTTGGCTATAAAAGCTATTTTTTGATCCTTGTTGATTCCAAACGAAATATTTTCAAAAAGGGTTCGTTCGCCAAAGGATTTCGAGATATTTTCT
>JAYTNQ010000187.1:0-1502 GCA_043748255.1 Bacteroidota bacterium | reverse complement strand
CGATATTTTTTGCTTGGAAAGAACTTTCGAGGCATATCACGATGATGTATCAAATTAGTGCGCAAAATCATCAAAATGGAATTCCGTTTTTGAGTTTTGGCGAAGGTGTAAAGGAATTTAGACTTCATAATGAGCAAAATATAAAAATTACAAATTTTTGATTATGAATCACTTAAAAAAATTTTGCGTCGGTTTTTTCATAAGTTTCATTGGTGCATTGCCTTTGGGATATCTGAATGTTTTTGGTTTTGAAATTTACAATAAAAACGGAATATCATCGCTAATTTACTACCTTTTTGGAGTGCTAGTGGTTGAAGCTATTGTAATTTATGTAACTTTTATATTTGCCAAAATATTGACCGCAAACAAAAAATTATTACAAATAATCTCCTTGTTTAGTATTTTTTTTCTGCTCTTCATGGCTTATTTTTTTCGATTCCAAAGCAAAAGTTTTGTCCAAAATGACCAATTATTGCTTCCAACTTCAATGATTTCAACTATATTTACAGGTCTTGTTTTAAGCTCTTTGAATGTAGTTCAAATTCCGTTTTGGACTTCTTGGAACCTTTATGTTGTTGCGAATCAGTATGTTGATTTTCAAAAATTTTCAAAAAATAGTTATTTCATTGGTGCAATAATTGGTAGTTTTGCTGGGATGTTATCGGTTATTTTGTCGTTAGTTTGGCTTTCTACCAATATAGGTTGGATACAAGACCATCTTTTGCATGATTTTTTGCCACTTCTTTTTATAATAATGGCTTTATTTCAGATTTTTATTTGTTTGAAAAAACTCAAAAACAATTCTGTTTCTTGATTTTTGTAAGAATTTATATAGGTTTTAATAGCTCAAAATTTGTATTTTTGCATACTTAAAACCAATTTTTTATGGAAATTAATTTAATTAGTGACACCCTTACCGTTCCATCTGCTGAAATGTTGAGCTATATGTTTCAGGCCAATGTTGGTGATGATGTTTATAAACAAGACCCAACTGTAAATGCGCTTCAAAAGCGAGTTGCTGAAATGTTTGGAATGGAGGATGCCCTATTTTTTCCGTCGGGAACAATGGCCAATCAAACTGCTATAAAATTACATACACAGCCAGGCGAACAATTGATTGCAGACAAGTGGGCTCACGTTTTTAATTATGAGGGTGGCGGCGTTTCTTTTAATAGCGGGGTTTCTTGCTGTTTATTAGACGGTGATCGAGGCATGATTTCGGCCGAGCAGGTTGAAAATGCCATCAATAATCCAGAGTTTTATCACAGTCCACTTACGACTTTAGTTTGTGTAGAAAATACTACAAACAAAGGCGGTGGTGCATGTTACGAAATTGAAGATTTGCAAAAAATAAAAGCTGTATGCGACCGTCATGGTTTGAAATTTCATTTGGATGGTGCTCGAATTTGGAATGCTATGGTTGTAAAAAATCAGAAACCAACAGATTTTGGAGCTATTTTTGACACGATCTCGGTATGTTTGTCAAAAGGTTTGGGTGCACC
>JAYTNQ010000186.1:0-4183 GCA_043748255.1 Bacteroidota bacterium | reverse complement strand
TTGCATTGTTGGTGGGTTATCGAGCCAAACTGACCATCAAAATCTTGTTGTTGCTCATTGTTTTGTTTACATTTCTCACGTTTTATTCGGCATTTTTTGATGTCGTAAAAGATTGTGGCTGCTTTGGCGACGCCCTTCATCTCACACCATGGCAATCTTTTGGAAAAGATATTGTTTTGTTGTTTTTTAGCATCATTTTGGTTTGTAATATAAAAAATGTAAAACCATTATTTTCAAAAAAAATCAGTCAATATTTGACTTTTCTATCATTAATGCTATCTGTTTTTATGGGATATTGGGTACTAAATCACAATCCAATACACGATTTCAGACCTTATAAAGTAGGCAATAATATCCAAAAAGGGATGGAAATACCTGCCGATGCCCCAAAAACCAAAGTCGAGATGATTTTTATCTACAAAGTTAAAGGTGTTGACACCGAATTTTCTGAAAAAGATTTGATGAAACTGCCTGCCGGAGCAACGTTTGTAGATAGAAAAGACAAAATTATCGAGCAAGGATTTGAACCTCCAATTCATGATTTTTCGATGGAGCTGGATGGATCAGATTATAAAGAAGAGCTGCTTTTGGAGCCAAAACTACTTGTTTTTGTAGCCTATGATTTGACAACCGCCAACAAATCTGGTATGCTGCTATTAGAAAAATTAGCCCAAAAAGCCAAAGTCAAAGGCTATAAAGTGATTGGAATGACAGGCTCTGCCAAAGATGAAATCGAAAAAGCAAAAGCCGCATACCATTTTAGTTTTGATATTTATTTTTGTGATGCAACGCCGCTTAAAACCATCGAGCGAGCCAATCCAAGTATTGTGATTTTGAATAAAGGAACAGTAGTTCAAAAAGTGCATTATCACGATATTGACGATTTGAAGCTCTAACTTTCAAAAAATTTTAAACAGCTGATAAACAGATTAATACGTATGTTTATTTAGTTTTTCGGTGATAAAAACACTCTTTTTGGTTAACAGTTTTGAGAGGCGATACAGCCATAATGGTGCTTGATCAAAACAGAATTCAGAACAAACGCAATTATCAAAAAAATATAAATTATGAATAACGCAACAGAAATTTCGTGGTCAGATTTTGAAAAAGTCGAAATGCGTGTTGGAACAATCATTGCGGTCAACGATTTTCCCGAGGCCAAAAAACCGGCATACCAGCTCACCATCGATTTTGGAACCGATTTTGGAATCAAAAAATCATCAGCGCAAATCACGATGCGCTACTCCAAAAACGATCTTTTGAACAGACAAATTGTCGCCGTCGTTAATTTTCCACGCAAACAAATAGGCAAATTTATGAGCGAATGTCTCGTGCTTGGATCCGTTGCGCCAAACAACGAAATTGTACTTTTGTCACCCGATTTTAAAGTCGAAAACGGTTTGAGAATCGCCTAAAAAAATAACACCAATATTATGCAAAAAATTATAGATCGCTTTATCAGCTATGTCACTATCGACACCGAGTCTGACGCCAATTCAAGCACAACACCAAGCACCGCAAAACAATTGGTATTGGCTAATTTATTGGTTTCAGACCTGAAAAAAATAGGCATGACAGAAGTCGAAATAGACCAAAATGGGTATGTGATGGCAACCCTCGAAAGCAATCAAAAACACGATGTTCCAACCATAGGATTTGTGTCGCACTATGACACATCGCCAGATTTTTGCGGCAAAAATGTGCAACCACAAATCATACAAAATTATGATGGCAAAGATATCATGCTAAATGCCGAGCAAAACATAGTGCTTTCGCCAAAATATTTCAAAGATTTGCTGCTCTATAAAGGACAAACCCTAATAACCACAAACGGATTGACCCTTTTGGGAGCCGATGACAAAGCGGGACTAACCGAAATTATTTCGGCCATGGAACACCTTATTCAAAACCCCGAATTACCCCACGGAAAAATTAGAGTTGGTTTCACCCCAGACGAAGAAATTGGACGTGGTGCAGACCTTTTTGATGTCGAAAAATTTGGAGCAAAATGGGCATATACCATGGATGGCAGCCAGATAGGCGAGTTAGAATATGAAAATTTTAACGCCGCCGGAGCCAAAATTATTTTCAAAGGCAAAAGCGTTCACCCAGGCTATGCCAAAGGCAAAATGATCAATTCGATGCTGATTGCCAATGATTTTATAAACGCTTTGCCCGCCAACGAGATACCACAAGAAACCAAAGGCTACGAAGGTTTTTTTCATATCACCCATCAAAGTGGCAGCATCGAAGAAAGCAAAATCGAACTCATCATTCGCGATCACAGCCGCAAAAAATTCAAAAAAAGAAAAGAATTTATTGAAAAAATCATCAAAAAAATCAATAAAAAACACCAAAAACAATTTGGCGAAGACATTGCCATTCTCGACATGAAAGACCAATACTATAACATGAAAGAAATGGTCGAACCCGTAAAATTTATTGTTGATCTTGCCGAAAATGCCATGAAACAACTACAAATAAAACCACTAATCAAACCCATTCGTGGCGGCACAGACGGCTGCAGATTGTCATACATGGGCCTGCCGTGTCCCAATATATTTGCCGGCGGACACAATTTTCACGGAAAATATGAATACATTCCCGCCGAAAGCATGCAAAAAGCCATACAAGTAATCCTAAAAATTGCCGAATTGACCACACAAATCAAGCCATAAACCAACCAAAATGACCCATCTAAAAAACCTAAAAGCACCACGAATCGAAATGGTAGATGCCCTTCGCGGCTTTGCCATCATGTCGATTATGCTACTGCACAACATCGAACATTTTGAATACGTGTACCTCCCAGAAAACCTGCCAAACTGGCTACAAATCATAGACAAAGCCGTCTGGAACACCATGTTCTTTATCTTTGGAGGCAAATCCTACGCCATATTTGCACTCCTTTTTGGCTTTAGCTATTACATCCAAAATCAAAACCAACAAAATCAAGGCAAAGACTTCAAACTCCGATTTCTGTGGCGACTCACCCTGCTCATGGGCTTTGGCATCATCAACACCGTTTTTTATCAAGGCGACATCCTCACCATGTATGCCCTTTTGGGCGCCAGCCTGCTGCCAGTAACCAACATCAGCAACAAAAACCTATTTATTGTAGCCACAATACTCATGCTACAACCACTCGAAATCTGCAAAATTGCCAGCAATATCATCACCCAAAACTACCAACAAACCCCAAATTTATCCGAAAATTACTATGCACAAATAGGAAATTATATGAAAAACGGAAATTTTTTAGACTACGCCATCGGCAACCTCACCCTCGGAAAAATCGCATCACTGCTATGGTCTTTCGAAAATGGCCGCTTTTTTCAAGCACCAGCACTCTTTATGTACGGCATGCTCCTTGGGCGAACAAACTATTTTTCAATCACACCGCAAAGTCTCCAATTTTGGAAAAAATCATTAAAAATAGCCACAATCAGCTTTCTACCACTCTACATATTTGCACAATCAATACCACAACTGCCCCTACAACCCGTTATAGCAACCCATTTGAAAATTATATTTAGCTCCTGGAGCAACTTAGCCTTCTTGGTCATCATCGTTGCATTATTCATTTTATTATACCAAAAAAACGCTATAAATCAAACACTAAACAAGCTAATCCCTTTCGGAAAAATGAGCCTAACCAACTATATCATGCAGTCTATGATAGGATCATTTATCTATTATAGATACGGTCTTGGCCTTTTTGAATATGCCGGTTCAACCTGCAGCCTGCTTATCGGAATCCTATTATTTGCACTACAACTGCGCCTTTGCACATGGTGGCTCCAAAAACACAAACAAGGACCATTAGAAAAACTTTGGCACAAAGCCACCTGGATCAAACTCTAATTTTTTTTTGGGCGTGCCCCTTTCGGGTCGGTCTCCGGCTCCCGCTCTTTTTTTGGGCTGAAAAACGCCCAAAAAAAAGGAGCTCCGCCTTTGCCCTCACGCAAGCCTCCAAAAGACGTATTGCTTTAACAACAAGATTCATTTTCAAAAAACATTTTTATTTTGAATAACCAACCACACTATTCAAGTAACTGCACTAAAAAGTGTCTAATTATATTTTATAATATACTTCAAAGTTGCGCCCCCACACAGATTGTCATCCTCAAAGGATCTTACCAATTTGCATAGACTGATTACCTCCCAAGTTGCGCTACAAGCT